>JAPYUB010000001.1:0-43074 GCA_029942125.1 Candidatus Thalassarchaeaceae archaeon
TGAAATAGGTGTTCAGCCCACTGTTTTATGTGGTTTGACTCAGAGGGTAGGGGCTGCGCAGCGCCTCAGTAACTCACTCGCTGAAGTTGCCTATCAATCGCCTCTTCCATCGAGAGTCTGCCAACTGCGACAGCTTGGGCGAGGCGCTGAGAGATGGTCACCTGACCACCAGAGATTCGACGACTCAACCGCTGCACTTCCTTGACCTCACCAGAAGTCGGCACAACCGGTTGCTTGTGCGTGATGGGTGCGCCATCCATCTGTGCAATCTTGGTCGCTGAAGCATGATGCTGATTTCTCGAAAGGCCTCTCGAAGTACGACGCTCATCTACACGCTCTACGCGTAACCCACGTGCAAGGCAGATGTTGACCAAGCGATTGGAAATAGTGCGTGATCCATCGCCAATTCGTACGACCAAGGAGTTGTGGCCAATCTCGTCAGACACAGCACAGATTCGATCTACAGCCGCATCCACGGATTCGAACTGAGCCGTTCCGAGAACTCTACCGTCTCCCATCCACGCAAGGCCCGGACGTGGACCCGGATCAATACCGAACGTCAAATCTCTGACAATACCACCCTTGGCGACAAACCTCAGAGCGCGATCAATGTCCGATTCGAACGATTCGAGTGTTGCTCCAATCCCCAATGGGTCGGCAGCTGCTTCTACCTCTTCATGAGAAGCAAGCCAAACGAGTGTAGAAGGTGGAAGGGCGGTTCCTTGCTCTAGATGGGCACATCGAACTTGACGTGCTTTCAAACTGGCCAACAAGCGATAGGCCAGACGGAAATCCGCCGTTCGAACAATGACCCTGCTCACGCTCATGGGTACCTATGTAGATAGTCAAACCTTCGCATTCCATGGGACCGAATTACCCAGTTTGCCAAACAAATCGTGTGAGGTCGCGGGGGTTGAGCGAACACTGTAATAGCCGCGGAAGGGCCGGCTACGCTGATGGCCTCGTCTTACGAGCGCGAATTAAGGGCGGTGTTGGCTGGTTCCCCAGCAGGTGTCCGGGCAGTTACGCGCTCATGCACCGAATTGGAACGCGCACGCGCCATGCAAGTCGTTCAGAGGCCATTCTTGGTGGTTCGAGTCGCAGGCAGCGGGATGGATGGAAGTGGAGATATCATCGCCTTGCGAGGTGACCTCTGCTTTCCGATTGAAGTCAAAACTCGCGCGGATAAAAAGTTGTATTTCTCTGGACAAACGCAAAATCAACTAAATTCGATGAAAGAAATTGGAGAGAAATGTGGCCTTATGCCATTGTATGCACATCGACTCAAAGGCGTACGTGGAGATTCTTGGCGGATATTTCGAATCGAAACCTCAACCCTAACGGGGCGCTTGGCCACACTTTCAAAGCGAATTCCAACATTGCCCTTAACCCGCACAGGTAAACCGCATCTGGATTGGGATCAAGGGCTCCCATTGCATCAATTTCTAGGGGTAGTCTGCCGAGCCTCAGAAGAAAATGGATTGTCAAGACTCGTGGAAGAAGCGCTATCCATCAAGATGGTGACAGAAACGGTCATCGAACCTGAACCTGAACCATTGCCGGCATGGATGGACAGATTCAGAGCCTAAACCTTCTCGCCAGAAAGAAGCGCCTCAAGTCGTTCGATGGCCACACTTTGTCGACCCACATCGCGCCCCAGTCGTTCATAATCAGCCTGCTCAATCATGCGACGAATGGCATCTCTGTCACGTAGCAACGTGTTGACGCGACGTTGAATTCGTCGGACCTCGTCAATGTCGACCATGCTGCTGAGAGGGGGGGTGTCGTCTTGAGTTCTCTCCCGATGCTTCAAGAAGAAGCGGGGATAGGCCCGGTCGTGAGCGATACACGGCGAGGGCGCGACAAGCGCGCACTCATCCTGATTTTCATCAGTGCGTTTCTAGCTGTGCAAGTGCATTGGGGATTTGCTGCTCTGTGTATATGGATTCTCATACTTGGACAACTCGAGCGACGAGGGGTCCTTGATCGATGGAATGCATCTCGAGTGATGGGTGGACTGTTGATGCTGCGAACTAAGCGCGGCCAAGATACCATTGAGAAAGTAGCAACACCACGCAAATTCTGGCGCTGGTATGGCGAGATTTCATTGTGGACTTGTTCCATTGTCATGGTCTTCATCGTCCTATTTCTGTTGTTGTCGTTCTCCTTGGCCCTATTCAAAGGCGTTCCCAACAATGATGCACCAGCAAGTCAACTAATTCCATTTCCTGGAATCAGTCCAATCATTCCATTCTGGTGGCCAGCCATCGCTTTCGTCGGTGCGCTGGTGATTCACGAATTCGCGCATGCGCTTCAGGCGCGTGCCCACGGTATGCGCGTACGCTCAGTTGGTCTTCTTCTATTGGGTCCATTTCCAGCCGGTGCTTTTGTCGAACCTGAATACGAAGAACTGACCAAGGCACCACGCAGAGAACGCGCACGATTGTTTGCTGCTGCACCTGCAACCAATCTCTATGCTGGATTCTTCACTTGGCTACTAATCTGTCTGCTGGCGACCCAATTTGCTGTTATTGATCCCGGTGTTCACGCCAGTGGAATTGTGGAAGATTCTGCGGCGGCAGAAGCAGGGCTTGAGCCATGGGAAATCATTACTCATTTCAACGGCACTCAAGTTTCTACCGCTACTGAAATGTCAGACCAATTGGATGTACATTCTGCGGGTGATACTGTGAATCTCATCGTTCTCAGTCATCCTGATGCGGACGGAGTGCGAGGTGAACGTGTCATCAGTGTCACTCTCACGAGCAAATTGGCTTATCTTGAATCACAAGGTTTGACAGAAGAAGAGATTGAATTGTTCGATGTCGATGAGAAGAGTGCCTTTCTCGGTGTCTCAGGAATGGATGATGGATTGAGTGGCATCGATCGATTGGCCGGGCCGATGGCGTGGGAACAGGATGTGCCGTTCTACGTTGATGCATTGGGTGTAGCCATTCAGCCCATCGTCATCATTGATGCACCCATTCAACACGAAGGTCAGATTATGGATCCCCACGAGATAGATTACATCGAAGCCGATGGTTGGTTGGGAAGTCTCTTGGGAACCACCATTCTGATGGCGCTCATCACGCTTCTCTTCTGGTTCATTTGGTGGAATGTCGGATTGGGACTGGCGAATCTAATTCCAATCATTCCGTTTGACGGGGGGCATCTGATGAAGGATTTCCTCGGAGTTGTTGTCGGTGGAATTCATCGATTTTCCAAGAAATCGCATCCGCTCAAGACTGAAGCTATGGTTTCGAAGATTTCATCGTTCAGTAGCCTGTTCCTGTTCATGGGACTGCTGATGATTATCATCGCCCAGCGCATCTGAGTTACTCTTCCTCAGAAATTGCCTGCTCGACCTCTGGTGCAGTTTCCATTGTGTGGTTAGCTACGCGTTCCCACAGGGCAGGAATCGCGAGTAGAATAAAGGCTGAAATAACCAATTTCGTCCATGTTGAACCCGGAACGAAAGCACTGTTATCCGACAATCCCAGTTTGATTGCACCTACCCAAGGAATCTCGCCTCCAGCTACACCTACTAGCCAATCATCGCGAACTGCGCCAACCGCCTCCCCGTTCTCATCGGTCAATCCTCTCCAAGTGTGAGTAGTTTCTCCAACTGCAGCGTACTGATCGACGTTACATCCGTTGGTAACAATATTATCGCCTGAAGTCAGGTAACCAGCATGACCGGGGTCCCAGTTGCTAACTGTCAACTTCTGCCCATTGTTGCACTGATAATCTAATTCAAGGCTAATCGAAGTCGCATTGTTCACATTGGTGCCGGGTACACTCCAAGTGAGTATGCAAGTTCCAGCCTGCCCATCGGCATCGATTGTGATAGGGTCCCAACTTCCGTCATTCCCAATGCAAGGATGTTCCGCACCACGCTCCGGTGTTGCAGTTTCATCGGCAACCGCACGCATGAGCGCACGGTGGATGACGGGTGTCATCGTGCCGCCGTTCTTTCGATAAATGATGACGTCACCGGGCATGCCGTGATTCTCGTAGCCTTCGTAGGGGCCACCATCCTCAATCGCCTCAGCATAGGTGATGATGTTCTTGCGATCTTCTGACATGACGAGGACGAGGTCACCTGGGTCAATCGCGCCAACGTTTCCCTCATCCTCATGCATCATCGAACCAGATTCGATGACGACCATAGGCGGCCATGAACCTGTCATCAGGAAAAGGACGGCGATGAGGGTGGCAATGAGGCCACTGGCAAGCAAGGCCTCCCTCGCCCAGGCCCAAGCCTCACCCATCGGCCTCACTCCTCTTCCATTCGAGTTTCCGTGGTTTCAAATTCTGGACGTTCGCCCGATGCAGGGAAGGAAGCCCAGAGTAGGAACACGGAGACTAGAAGCACAAACCAACCCGATATGTCATCAAAATACGGTGCTGGGACAGAGTCGATTCGCTCCCCCTTCAACCAATCCCAAATGACGAGGGTGTTGATGCGCTCCTCAGCCGCATTGCGAACAATTCCAAACGACATGTTGCAAAGTTGGAGAATTGTCATTAAAAATCCAACAAAACCAAACGAACGGTTCAACCAAGGTTCACGAAGAAATTCCACATCAAGCATTCGTGAAAAACGTGAATCATCGGTTCGCCACCAATTGATGAGAATATCTTCGGGCACGCTCTCTAGATCTTCAATCGGTGTAACTCGACCTTTGGTGAGGCCATGTTCGATGAAATGCGCTTTCAAGCGAGCGCTCCAAACTGAACCTAGCAGGGTTGCAGCCTCTTCGGCTTCCTTGCGTTGCCTACCCAATTCTGGACGTGACGAAGAACTCATCACTTCCATCAAAAAACTCCAGCGACCCTGATAATGGATGAATTCAGGTCCCACGAAGATGAGTACAGTGAATCCGATGAATAGGCCAGCCCAAGTTCCATTTCTGAGATGCTCCAAATCGGGATCTTGTGCACCACCCAAGAAGAAGAAGTATACAATCGACCACATAACCACACTGAATGCAAGAAATGAAACTGTTCCCAAGATGAACATATGGCGATCTCTTTTGCTTTCCCACCAACGCTTGAGTGGAGTGAAAATTCCGGTCATTATGATTCAATATCCTGCCCGATACTACTTCAGGCCAAAATCGGCGAAACTATTGGCACTGTTGAGTGTTCGCCTCTATCGGACCCTAACGGGCCCGGAATAGATTGAAAGCCGAGGGCGCCGGGTGTCGGCATAGCCGACATGGCGGAAAGGCGGAGAAGATATGAAAAAAATTGCCATCTCCATCCTTGTAATTCTACTCTTTTCCACTGCATTGCCATTGGCATCCGCAGTCACAGAAACTCAATTTTCCGATGGATCCTCGACCTTCACTCATGTCTTCACTACGGCTGGAGATGCGGCCACACAGGGTGTAACACTGCCTTTTGGAGCTGAAGTGGGTGATGTTGAATTTGAAATTGAAGGTTCATCATCAACACAAAGTTGGTTCAATCGGACCAGCAATGCCGACTTCGGTGGACAAGGAACGACCGGATCAAGTCAATGGGGATGGTCAATCAACCAGAATGGATGGAACTACGGTTATCGGCAAAATGTCAAGATTGACAATGGTCAACTGGAATTGCGCCCAACAGAGGATACCACCTATTGGTCGATGAGCAATACGAATCAGGCTGCATCATCCACTGGTGGCAGTATGAACACGACGGGGCAATACTTCTCAACCGCTGAAGCCGGTTACAACGGAATGAGTGATGTCAGCACAAAAAGTGTATCCGGTGGCACTTGGAATTACATGGGTCCAGTCGTCAAGCAAGGGGATGAGGTCCATGTTGTTCGATATTCTTCGATTGGTTCCTACGGCGGTTACCAATTGAGTGCAATCAATCGATACAATGCAACGACTGGTGTTTCCATTGGAACGGCGAGCATACAATACAACAACTGTTCTTCTAACAACGTATACTACATTACTGACGCAACAAGCGATGGTGATGGAACTGTTTGGATGACGTCCTTCTACACGAGTGGAACCCAAGGCGCGATATCAAAGTGGTCTGTAACTTACACAACCGGCTCTTCTGGTCAAGTTATTTCCACTTACAAATGTGAGAGGGCTTGGACGGTACTCGAAGTAGGTGGCATTTCCATCGATCCAATAACTGACAAAATGTATGTCGTACAACGGGTTCGAGTGAACAACCAATACCTCATCGATTTGTGGGAAGTCAGTCGTAGTACTCCGAATATTGCTATACAAACTTGGAGCCTAGGAATTATTTCTCCCACTGGTATTCAAACGGGTCTCAATTCCTATACCAGACCTGCTGGATTGGATGTTCAGATGCCCAGAATTTCGGTGAACGTATACTGTTACTATTACGCAAACCCCAACTACTGCGATGGGAATCGTGTGTCGTGGATGAACGTCTATCATCAGCGTTCCAACTGGCCTGAATTGCAAGGTGAATTCCCCAGTTCTTACGCAATCATGGGCATCGAGAATATCGATGGAGAATTGGCGACAACCTGTATGTATGGGTCGGTTTCATCCTATTGCCCTAGTGCCAGCACAATGCGGAAAATCACAATGCGAGGGGGTGGTTCATCCGATTGGATGGGTACTCCGGCATCAAACAATGCCACGATTACATCGAGTATGCAGACACTCGCTCGTTCGGTTAGCGAACTATCGATTGGAGTTGCGATTACATGGGAACCAACGGGTACCTCGGTTGATTTCGAAGTAACCAATGATGGCGGAACCACCTGGAAGCGAGCCAATAGTGCGGGTCAAACAATTACATTCACAAATGCAGGCAACCAATTGGGTTGGCGGGCTTGGCTAAACGGAACTGCTTCTGCAGCACCACTCCTAGATACCGTGGGCCTCACCTATGCCGCTACCTTTGCATCGAGTGGACAATGGAGATCATACCGAGTTACATCTGGGTCATTCCCTGATGCTGCAATGGTTTGGTGGAATGCCTCAACACCTGGTGGAAGTGCACTGGATGTTTACTTCAGAGCATCATCCCAGTGTTCAAGTGGAACCAGAGTAAATATCCCAAGTTCGGGGTCGACTATGACTTTCTCTCAACTATCTGGAAGTTACTTGTCTCTCTGCATTGACTTAGATGCTGGAACTTCCAATCAGTATACGCCGACTCTATACGACATCAGTATCGCACTTTTCGAAAATGCTCCTCAAGATGTTAAAATTGACATATATGATACAGATTCGACCACCGCAAAAAATTGCCCCATCCCTGAATATGAATGGGAACATGAGGGTACGCTCTTGGGTACAACTACCGCACAATCCTCAAGTGGCAATTCTGATTTGGAAGACGCCTTCAACTGCATCGTTCCACAGTCGGGTTCTGGAACTGAAGTTGTAGGAGTGAAGGTTCACTCATCCACCCCAGGGAAAGTCAAAATCAAATCAATGCGAATTGAATACACGATGGTGACGGTCAATCTCGACATCAACTTCGATGAAAATATGGTTCTTCACGAACGAGTAAACCCCTACGAAATCGTCACGAGACACGTAATCGGTGATGAGGCGTTGAGTATCACCGATGCCGAGTTGACATTCCTCGCATCGCCGAATGCAGATGCACCTAAATTATCTTGGGCTCAAGATGGAACACTGGTTGATGATGACCCCGAGGATTGGATTGTCCCAGATCAGAGTGCGACATGGACGAATCTATCCAACGGTATATTTGAGATACACTGGATGTTCCGTGTGACAGATGATTTCCCCGAGCAGAATAATGTCGGATGGAGAGTTTCTTGTACCGATGACAACGGATTCTCGCCGGGAACCCTTTCCACTGATACCTCTTCCATTGTGGTCAACCAGTCGTATGGACTGGGTTGGTTCACCATCCATGATGTAGAAGGGGAAGTAGTCAACGATAATGTCCAGAATGGTGATTGGATAGTTGCTGGTGAAACCATTCACTTTCAGGGCCAAGTCTGGTTCGTGGGAACACAAGATGCACCTCTCAACTCAGTATTTGACATCAGAATCGCCCGCAAGGACAGCCAGGGTGATTTCGTCTCTTCCACTTGGAAGGATAATTCAAATCCAAATGGAACGTTCTTCATCTCAGTCGCTATTCCAGACATGGATATTCCCGAAGGCGTGACATTCGAAATACAGGCCTATAATCTGCGTGATCCGACCAAGGTCATGCCTACGGACGATTCATGGAGGAGAACGTTGCGAATCGATGATTCAACCCCCGAAATCATCGATTCTTGGCCTGCTGATGGTGACTATGAAGCCAGTTCAGTCGACAAACAGGTCGTTGTAACCATCGAAGATGCAATTGGACATCCAGAAGAACTCACGCTCAATTATTGGGTCGAAGCTGACCATGACACCAACCGAAATGGGGAGGCGGATGCTGATGAATATGTCATGCAAACAATGACCAATTTAACAGAGGAAGAAGAGAAGAACTTCTTTGGATATATCGATGATTCACGCAACCCAAACATGGCTAGAGTGTCCTATTTCGTCACTGGCAATGACCCTGCGGGAAATCTGCTATTAGGAAATGATGGACCAGGGTTTGCTTACGATTTATCCACCTATCTAACACGACAAGACATGGCTTCAGTGTTTACTGGGTTGGTATGGCATGATCATGCCGATGGAACCGATGTGTTCAGCGGAACGGATCAATCAATCTCCATCGGTCTTGTCGATGCTAACGGCATCATCGATTTCGAATATATCTCAATCATCTACGACTTTGAGGGGCCTGATCCCGAAAGAGACCAACAGAAAATTTCCTACAATGGACGAACCGACGTCTGGACTTCGGAAAGTGACTTCATCACCTTGCAGCCGAGCAGCTCTGCTGAAGTAACCACGAACGACACTGGTCTTCCATGGGTTCAGGTTACATTTGATTTCCAATTCTCCTGGGATTGGCCTGACGAGGACATTTCTGACCTCGCGCTTGAGTACAAAGAACTGGGTTCGCCAACACCCACTAGAATAGAGTTCATTGATCACACCTTCAGTGTCGAAAATGATCTGGTACTCGACGCATCGACCTATGTTGTCGAAGACGTGGCAGAACCTCGAACCGGCCCTCTTGATGATGCGACACCAGTAAGGCCGGACGATCGTCTACGGTGGTCGGGGCGAGTCGTGTATGAGAGCAGTAGTGTCCCTGCTCCAAATGATCTGGGCATCACCGTCGAGGTCTTCGATGGGGTTCAGTATTGGTCCGATGGAAGTCTAACCGATAATGGCGCCTTCAGCATTGAAGTGCCACTTTCGGCAGCCACAACATTGCAGAGTGCAGAAACTCGTACTTTCCTTACCGGCGTGCGTAACGTGCCTGGACGAGGCGAGGACATGACCCGCGATACTGTGGCGACAACTTTGCAACTGCAGGTCGATCACACGCCACCTCGAGTTCACTATCGCCTTGCGCCTGTCGACGTCATCGACATCTCGGCCGCATCTGATTTGACATCGATTCCTGTTCGATTCTCCGGCTGGGAGGAATGTGTATTGCTTGAGGGTGATGACCGATGTGCCGCATTCAGCCAATCACCACAATGGGTGAATTGGGTTATGCGTGACGACGCGCGAACTATTGCTGCAGGACAATCTCAACTGGCGATGCAATTGAACAACACAACCCTAGAATGGATTGGTGAAGTGGATTTGACCAGTGACGGCTTGGTCACCCCTCGAAGTGGATACAAAATTGGATTCTGGGTGACTGGTCACGATGCAGCAGGGAATGAATTCCCAATGGCGGGAAACACTGAGAGCGATCCGGTTAGGGAACATGAAGACCTAGATGGTGACCAAAACCTCGCATGGGTTCGACTTGGAGCGACTGTAGCAGAACTCATCGTCAAGAGCGTGACACTGGACCAAGACACCGTCAGCGAAGGAACGGAAATTGAAGTCGTTACCATCATTGCAAATACTGGTGGTGTGACTGAATCCTCTTTCTCTGTGCATTTCGTTACCGATGAAGGTGTGATTGACACCGAGCGAATCACCGGTCTACCCAGTGGTGGTGAACATCGAATCACGACTACGTGGACCGCAAAAGAGGGGATTGATCGCATCACTGTGATTGTCGATGCTGAAAATGAAGTCGTCGAGGTTGACGAAGAAGGCAATTCGATGTCCGCGGGAGTTTCTGTAGAGTATTCATGGGGCCTTGGATGGGTCGATAGTTGGAGGCAGAATCCGCTCACTGTCATCGGCATATTATTCACATTGATTCTATTACCAATCATTGCCAGGATCACGTGGAAAACTTCGCTCTCAGGTTCAACCAGTCTCTATGATGAAGAACTCATGTATGAAGACGAAGATGATGATGAATGGGAAGATGATGACGACGATGATGACGGTTGGGAGTAATCCCCATCATCATTCGGCGGTTTTACTCTACGCTTCTTGAGTTAGGAAGCCTCATGGACGGCGAGGGCAGACCTTGCTCTGATGTGGTTCGGACTGACTGGGAGAAATGCATCGGGTAAAACCACAGTTGTCGATTGGTTAGTAGAGAATGGATACGATGCAGCCTCTTGCTCAGATTCAATTCGGACACATCTCAGAAACCAAGGAATGGATATCAATCGGGATAATCTCATCGCTGGTGGACGTGAGTTGCGAGCCGCACACGGTCCTGGAATTCTTGCAGAGATGTTGCGTGACTCCCATCATGATGCTCCGAATCTTGTCATCGATTCAATTCGGACACCAGCCGAAGTCGAAGTGTTACGTCAAAGACCTGATTTTCGATTGATTGAAATCCGCGCATCTCGAGAAGTCCGGTGGACGAGACTTCAATCTCGAGGTCGTGACGGGGACCCACTCAATTTGGAGACATTTGTAGCCCAAGAAGAAGCGGAACTCGTCGCTGCAGACGACAGTGGGCAAGCGTTGGAAGCAACAGCGGAACTTGCTGATATCGTCATTATCAACGATGATGATGCTGAAACCCTACGGGATGCACTAGAATTGCTGCTCAGGCCTGCCGAATCGTAAGGCCTGCCTCTGCTAACATTTCTGTTGACATCTCAAAGTCAGACATCCAACGTTCGGGGACTTCACTGTTGGCTGGATAGACTACTTCGATGACGCCGGCTTGTATGAGAGAACGAGCACAGCGCGTACATGGTGGCCATGTTACATAGGCCGTGCAGCCCTTCAACGATAATCCAATCCGAGCTGCATGCATGATTGCATTTTCTTCAGCGTGACAGATAAGGGGGTATTTCTTTTCACGATCAGAAAGGCGTTCAAAATCATCAGCTATTCCACGAGGAAAACCGTTGAATCCTGTGCTGCGAATTTCGCGGTCTTCTCCAACGACCACGCATCCAACCTTCGTCGAGGGATCTTTGGACCATCCCGAAATGTGATCAGCAAGGTTGAGGAATCTCTGGTCCCACTTGGCACTCATACGTTCACCCATCCAACCCTAACGGCCTCAGTGTTTGAGACTTCTCACCCAATCGGGTCGACCCCGTCTACTCCTTTCGGGGGAATGAAAGTATTCTGAAAATTCTTTTCTGCATCGACATCGATGATGGGTAGCACCTCACCTATGAGGTAAATGCTGCCGATACAAAGTATGGGTTGTGGAAGATCAGAATCCAACTCAATCGCTTTCTCTTTAGCTACTGAAATCGCATCTGAAATAGAACGAACGGCAATAATCGATGCATCGGTTCCTTGCTCTTCAAGGATGCTTGCGAGTTCTTCGCAATCGACAGCAATTTTGCGACCATCAGGAGGTTGGGTCGCAATGACGTGACCAATTTGTCCTTCGACAATGAGTTCAACGAGGGGCTGTAGGAATATTCCAAGATCATTCTGAGTCGTACATCCAAGTACAATCACACCCGGCATTGGTGACATATCGCGTGTCTTCTGAAAACGAATTTGATCACAGGCTCTGGCCATGCCACTTGGATTGTGCGCACAATCGAGAAGGACTGGGATGCCATCGACATCAAGCCACTGCATCCGACCTGGCCAATTTGTATGCCTCACCGCTAGTTCTACTTCGTCGTACGCATAGAAATTCCTCATGGCACCTAACGCCGATTTAGCCAACATCGCCGCTTCCTCTTGATATGGCATCCAGCCATCGTACCAAGTCTTGCTAGATAACGGCCTGAATGCTTTGACCGCTTCTGAGAATGGAAAGGCATCACGACGATCGCCACGCCACCACCAAGCTTTGTCGTGGTCTCGAACAGCACGTTCAATCACCTTGCGCGCCGAACTGTCGTATGGCCAAACAGCAACGAAGGGGCGACCTTGACGAACGATGGCAACTTTCTCTTCAGCAATCTCGGAGAGCGTTTCTCCAAGGAATTCAGTATGTTCAAGTGAGATTTCGGTCAAGATACAGCAATCGGCATCAACCAATCTTGTTGCATCCAATCGACCACCCAAACCAGTCTCAATCACAGCCCTCTCCACACCTTGATCACGGAAGGCAAGCATGGCAACCAAGAATGTCGCCTCATAGAATGTTGGTAATATCTTGGGCACTATTTTGGAGGCCTCTTGAATCTGCTTCAAGCAGTCCTCAAACAGAACGTCTGCGATTGGAGAACCATCGATGCGAATACGCTCGTTAACCGAAATCAAATGGGGAGATGTGAACAGACCCGTGCACTTGCCTGAAAGGGTGAATGCATTGGCCATAATGGCACAACATGTACCCTTCCCGTTGCTTCCAGCAACATGTACGGCAGGGAAGGCTTGCTGCGGCATATCAAGGCGGTTGAGAAGAGTAGCAGTATTGTCAAGCGAAGGATTGTATCCGGATGCTTTTAGCGATTCCAGCCACGACCAAACATCATCGTTCATCCAACCGCCCCGCACCTCCGGTTAACGGTCGCCTTGAAATGGCCTTTGTGAGTCGCCTGAGACATGTCGGGTGACGGATTCGCCGCAAAGCGGCGTTCTGAGAAGGTCGCAGATACCCCCACTGAACAAAATCAAAGGTCTTTGCTGCAGGAACTGAAAGGCCAGGCAGGTTCCATGGCTGGAATGGCAGGGATGTTCATCATCACCATCTGCCTAGCAATGAAAATCCAACCGTTCTACGATCATGATGAATTGCGAGCCTTTGGTGCAGAGGGGGCAACCAAAGCTGGATTTATCCTGCTCGAACTTGTGTTCATTCTCATATTCACTGCCCTCATCATCTATCTAGCTAGGAAGAATATGCAACAATTCATCCGCTGGGGCGTCCTTGGTGTTCTTTGGATTGCCATGATGTACACACTTTTCCCGTTGGTTGCGATGATGCTTGTACCAGAGGCTCCATCCTTCACAGAGGATACTAGTGACACCTCTGAAGCATACATCATTTCAGTCGAAGAGGGGGGTGCGAATTTCTTCTACATGGATGACCCCTATTCAGGCAATGGAACACTTCGATATGGGGCGAACTCAGGCGAAATAGAGTATTGGAATCATACCGTAGAACCCGAGAATGAAAATTATACTTCAGGGATGGTCCAACTCTCACGAACTGCAGACGGAATCATCATCTGCGAAGGAACACAATGGGTTCTTCTCGATGCTGAAGATGGCAGTGTTCTCGATGACCACGGGAAGAACTGTGACCTCGGATTGAGGTACGAATTCACCACCAATGCCATGGATAAGACTTGTGATAATAAGGATACTCAACAACATCAAGATTGGGCAATTAATGGTGATGAATTTGAACCGATACCGGTATTCAGGGATGGTGACGATCCCGGGTTCATCGACTGCAGTGGCTGGGAGCGGTTTTTCCCTACACCGTTTAATGGAGCAAAAATTCTCTTTGTGCAGGAGATTGGAACGGAGCATTTCCTCATTGTTTCAGAGCAATGGGCAGGAATGGTAGAATATCCTACTGAACCGCATGGTATGACGTTTGGAACTGAGGTAGTTACGACTTGGAACATGTCACTATCAGGTGGAGAAGTATTCACTGGTTCCACATTTGGTGCCGCACCTGGATTGAATGTCACTGGACAGGATTCGTTGATTCTTGGGACTTCAGCAGGGCAAATCACAAGTTGGGAAATCAGTGATGATGGAACTGTTCAAGAGGGAATTTCAATGCATCTCTCCGAACCTGTTCGCGGATTGTTGCTTGCGGATTGTTGCTCTGGTGGAAGCAATGATCTCTGGGTGATTGAAGGAGACAATCTACGCATCTTCATGGGCAGCAGTTTGGTAGAAATGCCACGAAGCCTTGAGATTGGAGGAGATGATTCTCAAATTCCAATGGCGCTCCACAATGTCGAAAACAATGAAACCGTTCTTGATGATGGAATTCTCATGATGGAGCAAGATGGAGTTTGGTCATCGATGCGCTACACTGTCTATCAAGCGGACTATTCCATGACGACCATTGTGGCCCTCGTCATCTCAATTGCTCTACTAATCATCTTGATTGTGCAACCGGAATGGTATGTCATCAACACAGTTGGCATCCTTGTGGGTGCGGGTACGATTACGATGCTGGGTGTCTCCTTCGTTCCTTGGATTATCATTCTCTTCATGGTACTCGCTGCAGCGTATGATGCTTGGGCGGTGTACAAGTCCAAACACATGCTTGAATTGGCAGATACAATGGTCAACTTGGAACTGCCAGTGATGCTTGTCGCTCCACAGAGGCCGATGAGAGGAAAACTACGACCTGTTGATCCAAATAATCCAAGGCCAAAGAAAGGCTTGGATGAAACCATGTTAATGGGTTTGGGCGATGTCATCTTCCCTGGTCTATTGTGCATCTCTGCGATGTCGTGGTTGCCTGATGTTGAAGGTCCGATGGGGTGGTCAGCACCTGTATTGGTGGCCATTGGAACGATGATTGGCAGTTTGGTTGGTTATTGTGTACTGATGACGTACGTCGCACGAGGCAAGCCACAAGCAGGGCTTCCATTACTCAATGGTGGAGCCATACTTGGATACTTCATCTCTGCAGCCATCTTCATTGGCAGTTCTGCCTTTGTTTTCGACGTCAGCCTGTTCTGATTATCCGTCGCTTTCAAGCATGAAGGGCGGTTCCGTAGGAACCGGAGAAGCCCATGCTGGACATTCGGATGTTCCGCGAACACGCTGATGTGATTCGCGCAGACCACGACAGACGTGGCCTTTCTCACGATAATATTGATGAGGTTATTCGACTGGATGAAGCGTGGCGAAAAGCCCGATATGATACCGACCAACTTCGCAGAAAACGCAACGAGGCAGCGCGTGGAATTGCGGCTGCCAAGAAGGCGGGGGATGATGCGGAATTCCAGAAAATCCGAGTGGAAGTTGACAGTATTGCTGAAGAGATTGAAGCATTGAGTGAAGTTGCTGACGAACACGAGACTGAACGCGATAGAATTCGCATGTCGATCCCAAACATACTTCATGCCGATGTACCAATCGGTGAGGATGAAGGAGGCAATACCCAACACAGCGTCCATGGTGAAAAACCGGCCTTCGATTTTGAGCCGAAAACACACAACGATCTGATTGAGATGAATCGTTGGGTGGACCTACCAAGAGCAGCGAAGATTGCTGGAAGTCGCTTCTACTTCCTCAAGGGTGATCTCGCACGAATGGAGTTGGCATTGCAGCAATACGCTGTTGATTTCATCGCAGCGAGAGGGTATACATTCGTTCAACCTCCACTTATGATGAATCGAGAAGCCTATGAAGGAGTCACCGATCTTGCAGACTTTGAATCCGTGATGTACAACATCCAACCCGATGGATATTACACAATCGCGACAAGTGAACATCCACTGACAGCGATGTTCATGGATGAGGTGATTGAACCGAGCTTACTTCCCATTAAGATAGTAGGTGTCTCTCCCTGTTTCCGACGTGAAGTCGGAGCGCATGGCCAAGGGGACAAAGGCATATGGCGCGTTCATCAGTTCACCAAGATTGAACAGATCATCATCTCGCATCCAGACCATTCATGGGATGCACACGAAGAATTGCTGACCAACTGTATCGATCTGTGGGATGGTCTCGGACTCCACTACGAGGTCGTCAACATCTGTACGGGTGACATGGGTACGGTTGCAGCGAAGAAGTATGATCTCGAAGCATGGTTGCCGGGACGTGGGGAATACAAAGAAATCGTCTCTTGTTCGAATTGTACAGACTACCAAGCCAATCGATTGAGGATGCGATACAGAACCACGGATGGTAATGCTACAGTACACACACTCAACTCAACTGCGGTCGCCACAAGTCGAGCGTTGGTGGCCATTATGGAGCAAAATCAGCTCGCAGATGGGCGGGTTCGAATCCCCAATGTCTTACAACCCTACATGGGTGGGCAGGAAATGTTGGAATCCTGCAATTGGTAAATCGATTTTTCAATTGGATAATTCGATTTCTTCGATATCGATTAAGATAGCGCCTGCATCGACTTGTTCGCCAACTTCATGATGAATCGCCACAATGGTCCCAGGGCCATTAGCAGCAATTCGGTGTTCCATCTTCATGGCTTCCATGACTATGAGAATCTGACCCTCCTCGACTTCCTCACCAATGCTACAGAGGATCTCTAGAACCTTGCCCGGCATAGGGGCGGCCATTCCACCTGCATCTGAAGAACCTCCAGCCCCTTGCTCATCGATGGTTAGAACATGGATTCGTCCATCGAGATGAATCCACCAATTATCACCTACTTTCACCGTATGAGCCAACTGCCCGTCCACCCACAATCGATTGGGGCGTGCATCAATCTCAAACGAATGCTCGTTGGGGACAACCTCATCGTCGCAGATGGCATCCGCTGAACCAATGGTGATCTGCCAACTACGGCCGCTCGAATCTCTCAGATCAACCATAAACGCACCTCACGGGAAAGACCTCCGAAGCAATAAGAATGGATTGAATGGACTACCACGACCCTCATTAGATTCAACGGTCATCGTCATTCGAGATAGACCGTAGTGTTCAGCCGCAGCAGCGACAAATGGAGTCACATCGGATGATTGTACAGACCATCCATCTGGCCAATTAACCTCGATGAAATCAGTAGTCGTCGCCCCTGAATGAAATGCGGGGTGACCCATTATGTCGGCAAGGAAACCCATATTGGTCGTCACGCCTAGCAATATGAAATCCTCACACGCGCGCTTCATTCGACGAATTGCGGACTCGCGCTCAGGTGCATGCACAACCAATTTGGCCAACATGGGATCAAAATCAATGCTTACTTCATCACCTTCACGCACACCAGTATCAAATCGAATGCCTGGGCCAGTTGGCGGACGGAACATGGCCATGGGTCCAATTGCTGGAAGGAAATCATTGGCTGGATCTTCAGCATATATTCGAACTTCAATCGCGTGGCCCCGAATTGAAAGGTCCGATTGGGCAAAAGGCAAGGGCAATCCCGCCGCAACTCGTATTTGTTCAACAACCAAATCTACACCACTGATACATTCCGTTATCGGATGCTCAACTTGGAGACGAGTGTTCATTTCCAAGAAATGAAAATCTCCGTCTTCAGAGAGGAGGAATTCAACAGTTCCTGCGCCTTCATAATCAACAGCTCTGGCAGCATTCACAGCTGCTTCACCCATCCGACTTCGAGTTGATTCATCGAGTACAGGGGAGGGGGCCTCCTCGACAACCTTCTGATGTCGGCGCTGAATACTGCATTCACGTTCAAACAGATGAACTGCATTTCCAAGCGTGTCAGTTAGAATTTGAATCTCTACATGCCGCGATTTCTCAAGAAGACGCTCGACATAGACGGTGCCATCTCCGAATGATGTGGTGGCTTCGCGACTTGCAGCGGCGTACTCTCTCTGAAGGTTGCGAGGCTCACGAACCACACGCATGCCCTTGCCTCCACCACCTGCACTGGCCTTCAGCAACAATGGGTATCCCACTCGAGTTGCAGCACGAACGAGTTCATCCACTATTTCATCGGGATTTTCAAGAGCTAATTCTTCACCAGGAATAACTGGTACCCCAGCAGCAACCATGGCTCGTCGAGCACTGATTTTGTCTCCCATTTCATCGATGGCATGACCCGAAGGTCCAATCCAAACTAGGCCCGCGTCTTTGACCGCATTAGCAAAGGAACTGCGCTCTGAAAGAAAGCCATATCCCGGATGTATAGCATCTGCACCCGTCTCTTCCGCCGCAGCCAATATTGCCTCGATATTGAGGTAGGTTTCTGAAAGATTATCTCCCGGCAGGAATACGGATTCATCTGCTGTTTGTTGATGTAATGAACCTCGATCCGCTTCTGAATAAATAGCCACCGAGCCCAAACCTAATTCAGCGCATGAACGAAATATCCGACAAGCAATTTCACCGCGATTGGCGACCAGAATCTTGGACAACGGACTGGGTGCGCCCTCCATCCAGTCTGGTCCACCCATGTGGAATTCACTCCTCTTTCCAATTGGGGTGACGCTTCTCAAGGAACGAGGACAAGCCCTCTTGCCCTTCTTCAGAACCTCGCATCGCACTGGTCTTGTCGAGTGTCCATATTCGTAGTTCTTCGTCAGTTCCCGTCCAGCGATCAAAGATGAGGGTGAGTTTCTTTGCTTCTGCAACCGCCATTGGGCCTGTTGTGAGAACCTCATCAATTACAGAGGTTTCAGCGCCTTCTAGGGAATTCGATATCTGGTTCACAAGTCCAATCCGAAGTGCTTCTTCCGCTCCTATTCGTCCAGCCAACATAGCAAGCCTACGAAACTGTGCACTGCCAACCTTGCGATACACGTAGGGGCCGATGACAGCCGGGAGAATACCCAATTTTCCTTCCGACAGAGCGATTCTAGCGCTGGAATCGAGGATGACATGGTCTAGACAGGAGATGAGGCCAGCTCCACCTCCGAGGGCGACACCCTGAATCTTGCCAATGGTGAAACAAGGATGGGACCAGAGACTGTTGAACAAACGATTGAGACGTTCAGAATCCTGCCTATTTTCCTCAGAACTTTTCGCACCTGCATCCCGCATCATGTTGATGTCGGCGCCAGCGCAGAAATGCTTTCCAGCGCCAGATAGGACCAGAATCCTAAGGTAAGGCGCTCCTGTAGAATCCTCAAGAGTACCTCGCTCACCGACTGAGCGATCACGCGTCCAATCGAGTACTGAAATTATTTCACTGATGAGTTCGATGTTCAGCGCATTGTACACATCCTCTCGAGTCAAGGTCAGATGGGCTAATGAACCCTCGATATTGAGTGAACATAGGTTGGTTTCTGGCTTTAAATCTTCAATTGCATAATTTGACATTCCAATTGCTCCTTTCACATTCTAAATATTCCGAAATTCGTATCTGGCATCGGCGCGTTGAGACTAGCACTAATCGCCAGGCCTAGAACATCGCGAGTATCTCGAGGATCGATGATGCCATCGTCCCATAATCGCGCTGTCGAATAGTATGGTGAACCCTCGGCCTCATATTTCTCTAGTATTGGGGCTTGGAAATCCCCCCATTCCTCATCTGTCATTGGATCAAGGCCCTCTCGAACCCGCTGGTCCTGCTTCACGGTGGCAAGAACGTCAGCTGCTTGTGGCCCACCCATGACTGATATACGGCTGTTCGGCCACATGAAGAGGAAACGAGGGTCAAATGCCCGACCACACATCCCGTAATTACCTGCACCATGGCTACCACCGATGATGACTGTGAACTTTGGTACGGGGACACACGATACAGCTGTCACGAGTTTTGCACCATCCTTGGCGATGCCACCGGCTTCGTAGTCCCGACCGACCATGAAGCCCGTAATGTTCTGCAAAAAGACAAGAGGTGTTCCACGTTGTCCACAGAGTTCAACGAAGTGCGCACCTTTGAGAGATGATTCTGAGAACAGGATACCATTGTTCGCAATAATACCAACAGGATATCCATGAATCCGAGCAAAGCCACAAATCAGCGTTGGTCCATATCTTGCCTTGAATTCATGAAAACGACTCCCGTCGACGATTCTTGCAATCACCTCCCGAACATCAAACGGTGTTCGATTGTCTTCAGGGATGATTCCGAGGATCTCATCAGCAGAGTAGGTTGGATCCTCGGGTGCTTGAACCTCCAACTTCGTTTTCGGCCCTGTGTTGAGGTTCTCAACGATGTTGCGAACCATGCGCAGTGCACTTGGTTCATCCTCGGCGTAATGATCTGCCACACCAGATTGTGCAGTATGGACATCGGCCCCACCCAAATCTTCGGCAGAGACCTCTTCCCCCGTTGCGGCCTTCACCAACGGTGGACCTGCTAGGAAAATTGTACCGTTGCCTTTGACGATTATGGATTCATCAGACATCGCTGGAACATACGCCCCTCCAGCAGTGCAGGAACCACACACTGCAGCAATCTGCGGGATGCCCTTTCCACTCATGATGGCTTGATTGCGGAAAATTCTACCGAAGTGCCCTTTGTCTGGAAATACCTCGTCTTGCATCGGTAGAAAAGCACCACCAGAATCGACCAGATAGATACAGGGAAGATGATTGGCATTCGCAACTTCTTGAGCCCGAATATGTTTCTTGACGGTAATCGGATAGTACGAACCGCCCTTGACTGTGGCATCATTGGCCACGAATAGGCATTCCTTTCCATGAACAACACCGATTCCGGTAATCATGCCGGCACTGGCGGCTTTGCCGTCATAGAGATCGTATGCGGCAAGTGGTGACAATTCGAGGAAGGGTGTGCCGGGGTCACAGATTGCAGAAATTCGTTCACGCGGCAATGCCTTGCCTCGACTACGATGCTTCTCGACATATTTTCCCCCCCCTCCTTGTTGAACTCCGTCAAGTCGTTCCCGAAGTGTAGCGAGGAGGGTACTATTGTGTTCATGATTCGACTTGAATGCCGCATCCGAGGAATTGACTCTGGTTTGAAGTCGGTCCATGCGCACCCCTTAGGGGGTGCGAATACGGGCTTGGCCTTGAACACTCGCCCGTTTCAAACGCCTAGAGTCATTCGTAGAACATCTCGCAATCCGGGCGCTAAACCGACAACGAGAAGACAAAGAATCACCAATAAACGCAAGTGACGGTGACGGTGTTCGAATCGAGCCGAGGCGAAAAGCCACCAGATTAATCCTGCAAGTCCAAACTTCAGAATGCCAAAGCCCCAAGCGGTTTCAGCAAATTCGATGACTTTCTGTGAAAGAACATGCTTTTCGCCATATCCATAATACTCCAATCCAACACTAGTAGCAAGGCCGTCAATCATCTGGCCGTACATCGCTAGAAGAATGATTGGAAGCCCAAGTATGGCACGTGGTGTTAGTGCTTCCATGCGTTCCCAAGTGGACGAATGTTGGCGATCCCAATCATCCAAAGATATCCCAACCGGAACGATGCCTGGTTCCAAACCCATGTGATGTAATTCTGAACGTGCCTTTTGTCCTGAAAACCAAAGCAAAATGCAGAGCAGAAGTGGACCACATACAATCAAGGCGAATGGGGTCAATGAGATGGGGATTCGTCCGTTCAATGGCTCGGTGTAAAGCATTAGCCAACCCGAGAGATGCATGAAACAACCACCGATGCCCACTTGGATGAGACCTTGCTCGATGGCTGTGCAACACTCAAGGAATGGATGGAGGAAGATAATCAACAGAAGTCCACCAAATGGAGCTAGGAATAGAGGGGAGATGAGGAATGAGATCTGATCTTGCTCCCAATGCTGGCTAATTTGTGGCATGAAGAGTACAATCTGAAAAAGAATCAAAATGACTGCCAATTGAGTGATAGCAACGCGATTCTCTGAGCCCACCCTTCGAGATACGTTATGACACATCCAACCGGTAAGAATCACCCACGCGGCGACATGGAAATGAATCAGTGGTGAAACGAATAATCCACCCATACCCTCTAGGTCAAAAAGTTGACCATCTTCATTCACCTCACCGAGAGCCGCCCAAATAACCCATGGAACAAGGGCGAGAATGGAACTGTCTCTGGCGGGGATGCCAATTCTACGGAGCCAAGCGGATAGGACGATGACAAAGGAGACCAGCAGTAGTGAGTAAACCACAGTATCCACGGGATTGTAACCTGCATCTCCTGTGGTTGAATCCAATGAATGAGGTTCGATGAAATAGGATTCGTACCCTTCTGAAAGGATGTTTCCAGGTGCGATATCTTGTCCGACAATTGCACCCAATACTAGAATTACGATTGTGACAATAAATGTGGCTGCACTTCGTTCCATTAGAGAGAATTGATGGTCGGGAAATGGTACCTCTGAGAGGACCGAACTCTCGTCTGCCATGAGAACCCGCTCAGGGTCATCGCTTCAAAGCGATTGCTTCACTCTTCTTCGCTGACTTCGGGGGCTTCGTCGACTTGACGGGCTTCGTGAACTTCGCGGAACACAATTGTCTGTACACCGACGTGATCTCGCAACGTTCGAATGAGGCTGAACTTGGTAAAGGCCCAGTTTTGATTGTATCCAACGGACTCAGGGAGTGTGATGGTCACATCATCGCCATCGAAAGTAACCTCAAATCCATCTAGACCAGTGTTGGTTTCTAAGAGGGTGGATACTTTCTCGGCACGATCTTCGACGACCTTGACGATGCGATATTTGTAACGCAGCGTACGACCAGCGAGTGGATGGTTGAAGTCGATTCGAGCGCGACCTGCACGAACCATCCGAAGAATACCCTGCTTTCCATTGATTTCTACTGGGCCACCGATGGCAAGACTGTCGGCGTCACGCACTGAGCGTGCAAGAACATCTTGGCCCATCGTTTCAACCGCGTTGGGATCACGTTCGCCATATGCATCCTCTGGTGCAATGTCGAATTCATAATCTGTCTCGGCATCAGCTTCGGCCAAGTGTGTCTCAAATCCAGCAATCAAACGACCGTCACCAATGACGGTGATGAGGGGGGTGTATTTTCGATTCTCATCGAACTGATCTGCTTCCTTTGCAACTTCCTCTCGAGTGGTCTCGATGAGGGTGTCATCATCCACATTGTATAGGTCGTAATCGATATGGATTATTGAACCGTTCTCCATTTGGGACACCTGCCTAGCATTGTAAGCGGCCCGCCGACCAACTTCCCCTTTATGAGCGTGCGTATGGTATAAGCCGAGCCCGTAGGGCTCATTCTTCCTCTTCTTTTGGAATCGATGGAGTCATAATCCAATTCAATGCGGTTCCAATCAAAATGAGCGACCAACCCATCCAGACGAGATGACTGCCAGTCAAATCATAGATGACAACACGAATCCGGTCAACAGAATCGCCTTGCTGCATGAATGATGTTAGATAGAGTTCGTTCGCTTGACTTTGATCGAAAATCATCACCAAGTCGCCATGCGGCCGGTGCCAGATATCTGTTTCTGGGCGTGCGGGAATTCCACCCTCATCGAATCGAAGCATTCCGGGTGTCATCGTTGCAATGATTTCCCCATTAGCCTCTTTCCGAATTTCCACAGTCACGACGATTTTTCCATCGCCAACACCCTCATTCCATACATCATCATCGGAACTGGTGGCGGTCAATTCAGTAAATGTGTACCAATAATTTCCATGCTCGATAGGGGTGTCTTTTGCGAGCATGACGATGTGACTCGGGTCCCCCCGCTGAACCAGTGTTGTGGTAAACACATGTCCAACCAACAATAGAAGGATACCCAGATGAGCCACGTGGATGGCCATACGGCGAAGTTGCAACGGTTTCCGACGAAGTTGGAATTCACCATATCGAGTCCATATCAATCGGGCAATCGGTGGAACGGAGAATAGGAGAAGAGGAAGGGCAAAGCCCGCAATCATACCACGTGTGAATCCACCAGGATAGAAGAGATGGTCGGCATCACCAGGCAAGGCATCACCGATGATGGCAGCGAACAGGATACTGAATACAATCATACAGCCCAATAGCCGTGGAATCAAATGTGGTTCGACAACTTTGCGCCAACTGTAGACCATGAGTCCTAAAGCGGCCATACAGAGAAGGGGTAATCCGAAAATTTCGTGCCATGCAAGATTGGTCCCATCTACCTCAGCGAGCAACAACAACCAGGTGAGTAAGAGGAAGGGGGCACCAATGGCCAAAGGGACCCAGACGACTACGCGTTGCTGCCAACGTCCATCGGTCCAATCCAATGGTGGGTCTTCCTGATCACCTAACAATAACATCGGTGATAGGAAACCAAGCATTCCAATCACTGCAGGTATCATTTCTAAGAGGAAGGCCCAGTAACTGAAAAGCATCAACATCACGCCAGCAGTCATCCAGACTACGCGTTCTTTTGCGGTTCTTTGATTCCACAACAGGAATGCGAATACCCCGGTCAGGATTCCAACCTCCAATGTGCCCATCCAGGACCCTAAAAGTGAACCAGCGAGGATGGCCAAAGGAGTCCATTCCTGTTCCTCAGTATTTGCAAAATGCCGTGTCACCAACCACATCAAACCCACAAGAATGAGTAGATAGAGATGAACTTCGATGCCCGCAGGATCATCAAAACCAAGTTCCAAAATCCGTTGAATGGGGCCCATTGATGGATCTATTTCACCTTCGGCGACAAAGGCATGGACACTATTCCAGACTCCATTGGCGCGAGTGACTAGTGTTGCATGAATTGCAAAGAATGCGGGCACAATTCCCAATCCTACGAACCATTGATCTTCATTGGCCATACCCTTGGGCAATCTGAGATGAAGGAGAAGTATTAGGGAAATCCATGGTAACAGAGAACCTGTCTCTACCGGATCCCATGCCCAGTAGCCACCCCAATCCAATACAGTGTAAGCCCACAGCCCCCCAAGGCCAACGCCAAGTGTCCCTACCAACAATGCGGGTCGTGCAAGGTGAAGAATTCGGTCTCTCGCGGGCGCGCCCGCGAAGAGCATTGCTGAGATAGCATGTACACCGACCCCCACACAGAGTGTGTAAAATGCAAAGATGACCGGCGGGTGTATTACCATCAAATCGGTCTGTAGCAGAGCGTTTAGGCCCGGACGATTTATCGCATCACTGGGGGTCGCGCGGAATGGATTCAACATCAGCGCGATGAGGAGAAGTAGAGTTGATAATCCAATCAACAAACGAAGGCGAAACTGGTGTTGATAATCAGTTTCAGTAGGATATTGTTCACCATCAATTAGGATTAGAGCTCCCAGCATGGCCACCCATAGCAACAAGGGACCTTCACGACCGGCCCATATTGCGCTGATTCGGTAGAAGAAAGGAAGATCAGAACCGCCATTGTTCCATACATACTCAATGTTTGAAGCATCGATGAGAAACAAGAACAACAGAATCGTAAATGGTAGCATCAGTAGAATGCCAAGAAGCCTTCTCATCAACTCACCATCCGTAGTACTTGGCACGGCTGTAACCAAAGGCAAGCATCGCGGGAATAATCCGACGGAAATACAAACTAGGTTTTCGGACTAACAAACGAAGTCCAACCATCGCTTTCCCGTGTGGTCCCATGGCAGACATTTCTTGAGGGAAACATCGACCCATCAATGACATCTCATCATCACTGAGAGCATAGAGAGCAGATTTGCCCTTGAGAATTTTTTCATAGGGTGGAAATTCTCGTTTCCATGCTGCTTGATAGGATGCAAGATTTGAACCGGAGAGGTCACCGGAATCGATGGCCTTCACGGCAGTTTTCGCTGCGAAAACAGCGGATTTGAGAGCCAAATGTGAGCCGCCCTCGAAAAGAGGAGAGGTGAATCCCGCGGCGTCACCAACCAGCATCAATCCATCAGAATATGTCCATTCATGCGGACCTGAAATGGGAATTGTTCCTCCAAATCCACGAATTGAAACAGAATCATCCCGCCAAGGAGGGTTGGTGATTTCAAGATCTGAGAAATGGGTGATATCGATGAAGGCATCCAAGTCTTTCACAAGGCCCTTCTTGTTCTCGCTAACCAAACCCACATTTGCACGTCCATCACACTTTGGAATCATCCATAGATATCCTTTCTTGGCATATTCTGGCCATATGTAAAAGTCAAGATAACCATCTGTTGGAACATCGTGCATTTCGTATTGAATTCCGGCAATCACTTTGGGTCGTTCGTTGAGTTTGGTCAGTTTTGAGCAAACCCCCGCAACGCCAGATGCATCGATGAGAATTTTGGCTGTGATTGGGAAGGTGTCTCCTTTACCTTCACACATCCAACCTTCGAATTTACCATCAGATTCTATACGAGTCATTCCAGTCAATTTGTGACTTAAATTGAGGTTCGCCCCCTCTGAGACTGCTTCATCGGCAATCCACTGTTCAAACAAGTGCTTTTCGAGGACATATCCTGGCTCAGAAAGTAGTTTCTTCGTGCCATCTGGAAAGATAACGCGAATGCCGTCAACATGTAAGCTAATCACAGAATCTGGAAGTTCCAGTTCAAGGTTGGCAACGGCGAGATCTGACAAACATTCACCACAATGTACAGGGGTGCCAATTTCAGAGTGATCTTCGATGAGAATAACCGACAATCCGGCCCTTGCAGCATGGAGGGCTGCAGCGCCTCCACCGGGGCCTGCTCCGATGACGAGGACATCACACTCGGCTGCCATTGGAAGGGTTTGCAGTGAATACGGGCCTTGAATCAGTCGGTGCCGTAGGCACCGGCGTACATCCGCTGGATTTGATAGGAAGAACGTTTCCGGCGACCATGGGATGGCGCCGACTCGATCGTTACCTCCGCTCATTGGAGGACAAAGGAGATTTGATTCGAGTCAAACATCCTGTCGATTGTTATCTTGAGGCTGGGTGTATTGCCGACAAGCTCGTGAAGAACGGTGGTCCTGCGGTCATTTTTGAACAACCAAGACTCGCAGATGGAACCATTTCAAAATTTCCATTGGCGATGAATCTCTATGGGACTCGGAGGCGCACCAATCAGGCATTGCGGGTTGAAATGCCCAGTGAGATTGGAGAGAGATTGACGGACTTGATGAAACCAGATATCGGTGCCTTTGCCAAGCGACCGTGGAAGGCATGGTCTCTGGCCAAGAAAGCACTGTCTCTCCCACCAAAGAAAATCCGAAAGGGGGCGTGCCAACAGGTTCGAATGGATGAACCCGATCTGACAAAATTGCCAATTCCAACCACTTGGCCAATGGATGCTGGGCCGTTCATCACGTTACCTTTGGTTGTAACCAAAGACCCAGCCAGCGATGAATACAATCTGGGCATGTATCGAGGACAAGTGTACGGGCCAAAGGAGGTGGGACTTCATTGGCAGATGCACAAACATGGCGCTGAACATGCAGATGCTAACAATGGAAAAATGCCCGTCGCAATTTGTCTTGGAGGCCCCCCCGAAGTTATGTTCAGTGCGATTGCGCCACTACCTGACAATCTCGAAGAATATATGTTCGCAGGATTGTTGGCAAAAGAGCGACTACGAATCACAAAATGTCTAACTCAAGATTTGTGGGTTCCTGCCGAAGCAGATGTTGTCATCGAAGGATACACCATTCCAGGGGAGACCCGAAAGGAGGGGCCATTTGGAGATCACTTTGGTCATTATTCTCTAGAAGGTGAATTCCCTGTTCTACATGTGACTGCAATCACACACCGGAAGAATGCGATCGTGCCAATGACTATTGTCGGCAAACCACCAATGGAAGATGGTTATCTGGGCGAAGCGATCAGTGATGCCTTCATGCCCGTATTACGATTCCAGCATCGTGATGTTCGCGATGTCTTCTTGCCATTAGAAACCGGCTTTCACAATCTCGCAATCGTATCATCCAAACAGCGGTATCCTGCACAAGCACGGAAAACTGCACTTGGACTGTGGGGTGCTGGCCAGATGATGTTCCTCAAGACCATTGTCGCGACCGGGCCAGAACATGAGGTGAAGAATCTTGACGCGTTACTCGATGTGTTGGATCAAAATGTCTCAATCCCTGATGATTTGGTGGTTTTAGATGGAATGGTTGCTGATCAATTGGCACATGCAGCACCATACGAAGGTGTTCATTCCAAGCTTCTCATCGATGCCTCGACCAAGCGAGAACAAAGTGCCCCTGACATTTTACTGGATGGAATCGATGGTATCACTCAACATCGCTGGATTCGACCCTCCATGTTGGTAATTACCACTCGAATCGATGGTGGGCCATCTGAATCGGAAAATACTGAAGTGGTCGACGAAGAAGCGAGTCACAAACAAAGAGAACAAATTTCTCAATTGATGAATTCAATTTGGCAATTAGAAAAATCAGAAAATATGCGCTGGTTATTCATCACAGATGACAGTGTCGATCTGAATGCAGATGATGCGATGAGGACCCTGTTATGGCAACTGTTTTGCAGATTCGAGGTGAGTCGAGATTTACACCATTCACCCGAGGGGGGGAGAATCTGCTGGGATGCAACTGCACCCATTCCATCTGAAGAAGGGGGAATGCCAGTACGAAGATGGCCAGCTGTTTGTCTGCACGATCCTGATATTCAGCAGATAGTCGACGAGTGGTATGAGCAAGAGGTGCGAACATGGGCGTGAAAGATATTCTTGATTTTGTCAAGATAGAACACACTCTCTTCTCCCTACCCTTTGTTTTCATTGGGGCATGGATTGCAGGCAATCCTACCACACTTCAGTTAACGTGGATCCTCATTGCTGCAGTTGGGGCAAGAGGTTTGGCCATGAGTCTGAATCGAATAATTGATCGCAACGTTGATGCGGACAATCCCCGAACTTCTGGTCGGCATCTGGTTGAAGGTACCATGTCATTGAATACAGCATGGGGATTGTGTGCAATCTTCCTGTTAATGTTGCTCATCGGAGCATGGCAATTGAATATAGTGGCTCTTGCAATGAGTTGGTTACCTGTGCTTGCGTTCATCGTTTATCCTTATACGAAGAGGGTGACATGGACGTGTCACCTTTGGCTCGGCCTGTGTTTGGCACTGGCCCCTGCTGGAGCCTGGCTTGGAATCGTTGGAGGGGATTTAGGGTGGGATGCAATTACCGAATTGCATTGGTACCCAACCATTTTCTGGATTTGTCTCGGTGTCATGTTCTGGATAGCAGCATTCGATATGAATTATGCATTGATGGATATCGAAAGTGATCGTCAACAAGGAATCCAATCATTTCCAGCAAGATTCGGCGAACATCACACTATGCGAACCAGTGTTCAATTCACTCTCTTGTGGTTCGCTTGCTTTGCAATCTCAAATCCTGTCGATGAAATTACATTTCTAGGAGCAGCTCTCTTGATGTGTGTCATCAATGCGGGCGTGATCATTGCTCGGAATAGATTGAGTGATTTCCAGAAGACCTTCTACTACACCAGTGTCGTCACCGGTTGGGTTCTACTGGGAGGATTGATGGCGACATGAGTGAAGATGCGGATCCATTCGATCTCTCAAAAGCTTTGGAAGGGGCGGCGAAAACCCATCTCGACCCATCCATCGCAAAATTTCGGCTACAGGCCGAATACGAACCGGCAGGGGACCAAGAATCAGCAATTGAAAAAACGCTTTCTCAATTGAGAAAATCTCAATCAAGATGTGTAATGCTTGGCGTGACAGGGTCCGGCAAAACCTTTGCCATGGCCAACATCATTGAAGCTCTGAACATCCCTACACTAATCCTCTCCCACAACAAGACATTATCACGACAACTCTGGCAAGAGATGTCTGGATTATTCCCCGAAAATGCCGTCGAATATTTCGTTTCACACTACGATTACTACCAACCCGAAGCTTACCTGCCAAAGAGAGATTTATACATAGAAAAAGAACTCTCGATGAATGAACGAATCGAACAAGAACGTTTCTCAACAGTCGCTTCATTGGTTTCTCGACCGGATGTATTGGCCGTCGCTACAGTTTCAGCAATCTACGGCCTTAATCCCCCTGAGACATTTCTGCAACAACATGTCAGATTACACGTGGGACAACAAGTCGAGCCGCAAGATGTTGTCAGCGAATTAGTAGGATTACAATACCGTAGAGTCACCGGGGAGATTACGCGTGGAGAATTGCGCTTGAGAGGAGAGGTTCTAGATTTGTGGATGCCCAGTAGAGACGATCCGTTGCGCATTCGATTCGATCTAGACGGAATCACCAGAATCCAAGTTTGTGAGGCAGTGTCATGGGAATCAATCGATGAAATCGAGGAAGTGTGGATTCATCCAAAGGAATTCTTCATGACTAGACCAGATAGATTTGAAAAAGCACTGGAGGATATTGAATTGGAACTACAGCAACGAATCGATTTCTTCGATAAGGCGGGGAAAGAATTGGAATCGCATCGACTTGAATCCAAGACCCAATACGATTTGGATTTACTGAGAGAAATCGGGCATTGTCGTAGTATAGAGAATTATTCCATGCACTTTGATGGCCGCACATTTGGAGAACGCCCATACTGTCTACTCGACTTCTTTGCTGCCTGTGCACAAACCTTCCATGGTTCCAAGGAGAAATTTCTCGTGATAATGGATGAGAGTCATGTTACATTGCCGCAATTGGGAGGCATGTATCACGGCGACAAAGCGAGAAAAGAGAATCTGATTGAACATGGGTTCAGATTGCCATCGGCCGCGGATAACCGGCCTTTAATGGGGCATGAATTCCAATCTTTAGTTCCTCAGATACTCTATGTGAGTGCGACGCCAGGTGAACGTGAATTGCGACAACTGTGTGAAATCACTGGACAGCCTGTACCTGAAGTTGACCCAAAGGAAAAAAGAAAACCACTGATGAAAGATGCGCTGGGTGAAATTCAAGGAATCTCTCGAATGGAAATTCGGCCAACGGGTTTGTTGGATCCAGCCATCGAAGTACGACCTACGGAAGGGCAAGTTCAAGATCTGCTCGATGAGATCACATCTTGCGCACAGAATAATGAACGTGTTTTGGTCACTGTCATGACAATCAAATTCGCTGAGGAAGTGGCCGATTATCTTCAGCGTATGGGCGTGAAGGCACACTATCTCCATTCTGAGATTGACACTTTGGAACGGAGTGAAATCATCAAAGCGCTAAGGATTGGCCACATTGATGTCATCGTTGGAATCAATCTCTTACGAGAGGGCCTTGATATTCCCGAAGTTAGTCTTGTGGCAATCTTCGATGCTGACAAGGAAGGATTCCTTCGCAATGAACGAAGTCTATTGCAAACCATTGGACGGGCTTCGCGAAATCAAAATGGCCGAGTCATCCTATACGCCAACACCATGGGCAGAGCTATGGAATCCGCAATTTCACAAACTATTGAACGGAGACAGAAACAAATTGAGCATAATGAACGGCATGGTATCACACCAAAAACCATCGAAAAGCCGCTTCCGGTAATGGGTATTGAGGCCAATGAACTGCTTGCAGGAATCGCAGGTAAAGGCATCACTGGAGGAAAGAGATTCGTCGGCGGGTTTACCGGGAAAACTGGGAAGAAAGGGGATGAGGATTTGGTCAAGAAATTCGATCTCGGTGCAGGCTCTTGGAGTGATGATATCGTCGCCAATATATCCCAACCCACATCAGACAATGTACCAGATGATTTGGGCGGTTCTGAATTCCGATTAATAGACCGACTGAGGAAGGAGATGAATCAATCTGCAGCGAGACTTGACTTTGAGAAAGCAGCAAAATTAAGAGATAGGATATTCCAATTAGAAAACTTAAATTCTAATTGATAATTTTAACCCGCCAGTTCAAGTGAAGGTGACGGGTCGCCAATCCGTCCCCATGCCGATTAACCGCGATGATTTCGATGTCCCTGTCGAAGACTATGATTTCAGTCAAATTAGTGATGTGACCTCGTTAATTGACCAAATGGCCAGCGCAGGGGGGTTTACTGCAACCAAACTCGCCCACGCCAGAGATGTTCTGAGAACATCAATCGATAAATCACAAACCGATGGTGTTCTGAATTGGCTTTCATTTCCAGCATGTCTTTTTGCGACGGGAACTCGAGGATTTTTCGTCGAAGCGATCAAACGCAAGGCATTCAATGTCATCATCACCACTTGTGGAACGCTGGACCATGATATTGCGCGAACCTACCATGATTACTATCATGGATCCTTTGAATTGGATGATGTTGAACTCGGCGAACAAGGATTGAATCGTCTAGGCAACGTCATTGTACCGAACGAATGTTATGGAGAGATTTTGGAAAAATCAGTACTTCCTTGGATTCAAGAAATAGAAGATGAACGGCGAAAGATGAATCCTGAAAATCCTTGGAGGGGATTTGGAAGTATCGAATTGTGCTGGGCATTCGGAGATCGGATTGATGACGAAAGCAGTTTGCTGCATTGGGCGGCAAAGCACAGAATTCCCATCGTAGTCCCAGGCCTATCGGATGGCTCGGTAGGTGCGCAGTTGTTTATGCACAGACAGCGAAGTCCTGATTTCATGATTGATTTTCTTGCCGACGAACAGATCCTTTCGGATCTCACATGGACATGTGAAGAAAGTCATGCTTTGATGGTGGGCGGGGGTATCTCAAAACATCACGTCATCTGGTGGAATCAATATAGAGATGGATTAGATTCCGCCGTTGCAATAACCACTGCCCCTGAGCATGATGGAAGCCTATCGGGTGCTCGATTACGAGAAGCGATTTCATGGGGGAAAATTCACCCAGAAGCACCTCATGTGACCGTAGAAGGTGATGCAAGCGTTCTGCTTCCGTTGCTCGGTTCAGATCTGTTCAGTTGAGTGGGCGATGCATTCCATCAGCCCCACGCGCATGGCCGTCATCGGCCTCCATCCATCCGTTCCACATGCGACCAATGTATCATGCAAAGGGCCCAAATTCGGACGGCGACGTTCGCCACTATATCTTACCGCAGCTGGAGATGGGACATCGCTGAGAGATTGTGATGTGTGAGAATGTTTAACGGCGTTCTGAAATCTAGACCATAGCCCCTTTATTTCGTCCACAACCATCTGCTGTGTCCATGCCCTGCGGCCACATAGTTCAAAGGTTCCAGTCACATCATGTTCGGTGAGAATTCGTTTTGCAATCTCTGCATCACGAAGATGAACCCAATGATAGATTTTGTCGTCATTTTGGGGTTCATTTCCTGCCAATATTGTAGAGACCCAGTGATTAATCGGGCCGTCTCCATCTGGAGAATATACATCGATGAAATGAATATTGAGGAGTTCGGACATCCGATACACTTCCACTAATCGTCACGGTTTGCGTCGTGGATGATGAAGGCTTTTCGAATTGTGTTGACAATCAAATCAATCTCTGCCGAAGTGATGGCAAAGTGCGGGGTGAAACGCAAGGCGTTCATTCCACCATGGATAATTCCAAGGCCAATTTTCCGACAGGTTTCTTCGACTTGCCCGAAACCGACAACAGGGTGCGTTTCTGGATTTAATTCAGCACTACACAGCAAACCTGTACCCTGGACCTTGACAATCACATCGGGAAACTCTGCAGCCAATTGTTCGAGTTTTTCTACCAACTCAACACCTCGTTCACGGATATTTTGCCTCAGTTCAGGGGTGATTTGATCAAGAACCGCTATGGCCGTCTCAAGCGCTCGAGGATTCGTTGTCATCGTGTTGCCATAAATTCCAACCACGTAGAGTTCCGAGGCTCTCTGACTCAACCCCAGTACTGAAAGTGGATATTGGCCAGCGTTCAGTGCCTTTGACCATGTTTCCAAATCTGGGGCTTCACATGTCTCAAATCCAGGGTAATCTATGATTGAAAGAGCCCCCTGACCACGCAATCCTGCTTGAATCGAGTCAACTAGGAACATACTGCCATGTTCTAGCGTCAATCGACGAGCCTCATCATAGAATTCTCGTGTCACACACTGTCCTGGGTTCCCCTCTCCCTGAACTGGTTCAATCGCCATCAACTCGATAAAAAATTCTTCAGTTTCTGCACGAGAAAATACAGCCCGTAGGGCTTCAACATCATTCAAAGGAACCAACAACAAATTGTCTCTGTCTCTGAAAGAGGCTAGGTTACGATCGTATCCCTCCATACAGGAGTGTGAAATCTGAGCCGGTCTATCTGTACGCCCATGGAATGCATGTTCAACAGCAAGCAGTTTGATGAGTTTACCTTCGTGTCTACCACCAACACTGGTATGTTGGTTTGCATTAACATCAGCGATTCTCAAACCAACCGTTACGGATTCTGAACCACTATTCATACAGATGAATTTGGTAAATGGACAATTACCACGAGTGTGACCCAATTCGATTCGAAGACGATCTGAAAGACGTTTTTGACTGAACGAGGGTGTCATTACATTGGCCATAACCCAATTATTTGACATCGAATCGATGACTACATCGGGGCCATGTCCACCACCCAGCATACCATAGGAACCATTGTCATGAAGCACAGCTCCTTTTGAGGTGATAATCCAGGGCCCACGCGCAGCAATTGCAACATATGGATTGATGGTTGCTGCGGAATAGAAATTGATGTAATTGGATTGAATCGAAGAAATAAGAGTGGCTTCATCTTGAGCTAAATATTCTAGGCCTACTTCTTCAACCAAGCCGGCAAAAGTAACAGATGCTTCATCAATTGCTCGGATCAATTGTGGATTAAGGGTGCAAAATCTCTCGATGACGTCATCTGAAAGGCCTTGGGTTTGGGCAGCGGTACCGTCGGCAAGGCGACGAATCTCCATCAGTCGCTCGAGCATATTCGAATCGAATCGGAGGGCACCCATCAATGTTCTCCGTAAGAATGGTCTATCTATTGGCAATATTTACATTATTTATCAAATAATTTTCAATTGATTAACATAATTTTATTGTCTATCGGAGTCAATTTTTATATTGGCTGATAATGTATTGTTATCAGCCTTTTTCAATTGAAAATGAACAAATGAACATTTGGGCGTATTATCGAATGTTCAATTGAAAACTATAGGATTATCAGCCTTTTTCAATTGAACAACTGATTCTATTTGTAAAGGGTATGGTTTAATAGCCCAATGGGCCCGTGGGTCAACAAGGCAGAATGGGATGCTACAACAGGAGATGAAAATAATGGGAGACGACAATTACAGAATACAGGAACTTCTTCAACGAGAAGTATACGTTGGAAACAACCTCGTTGGAATTATTGTAGGGGAACGATATCACCCTAACGAAGATCGCGTACGCTCGATGCGACTATTGGTTCAACCAAACGTGGCGGAAACGTATATGCGAAAACCAGCGGAATACGGACCGCTATCGAAAGAATTGATTCATTCAATTCAAGATGATGGTTCAGTCAAACTTTCAAAATCAATGAGAGAACTGCAGAGACGGTGGCGAGATACAGTTCGAATCGAAGAACAACTTTACGCACCAGATGAACTTCTGGATCGGGCTGTTCTCGATGATGATGGGTTAGAACTCGGAGTCGTCATTGCCCTCGTGAAGGTCAAGCGAACATACAGAGGGATTACCGTCAAACTACGTTCAGCGGTTCGTCGGAAATTTGCGCTAGATGAGACCATCGATATTCCGGTGACCGCCCTGGCACGAACGCGTGCTCGTTTGGATGAGATTGTACTCTCTCGTACATACGAAAAACTGCGCTCTCTGCCCAGTTATATCCAGATTAACGATGGCATTCAAGAGGATTGAATCGAACCGTCATCGTTAATTCGGTGACATCTGTCGCCGGGTTGTTCTGGACGGGTAGCTTAGGTTGGCTGGAGCACCCGGCTGATAACCGGGAGGTCGCAGGTTCAAATCCTGCCTCGTCCACTTTTCATTCTACCATAGTGGTCCCTAGACGTGTCTAGATGGGAAACAACATGAACAACCGGCTCTAGCGAGAGAACATGGCCGTCGTGTCCGGGAGCAACGCTGCAGAATTGGCGGCTTCTCTTGCCAATGAATTGGGTTGGGAACATCATCCCCTCGAAGTAAGGCGGTTTCCTGACTCAGAAGGTTACGTTCGAGTACCCCATGAAAGTATAGAGGCAATACGTCGTGAACCGGTAGTACTGGTTGCAACAACATTTCCCGACTCCGGTATTGTCGAAGCCTTGCTGATGCTAGAATCCATTCATGATGTACGTCGTGGAAACATGAGCAATCTGAAAGGTGAGGGAGACGATGATTTAGGAGATGTAGGGCCCGGAATTTTTCTAGCGGTACCATACTTTGGATACTCAAGACAGGACAAACGATTCCAACGTGGTGAAGTTGTCTCAGCCAAACTTCTAGCTCGCCTCTTGACCAGACGTTGTGATGGAATGGTCGTGTTGGATCTTCATGCACCCGCGGTATTGGAAGATCTTGAGGTTCCAGTCTCATTCGTCTCCTCAATGCCAGAAATTGCAATTCATCTACAGGAGAACGTAAGACCCGATTTCGTACTCAGCCCCGATAAGGGGGCTATTGAACGAGCAAGTCATGTAGCCAATGCAATTGGATGTAATTTCTCTTATCTTGAGAAAACGAGAATTGATGCACATACAATCGAACACAAAGCAAAGGATTTGGAAGTTGACGGAGCCATTGTCGCAATTGTTGACGACATGATTTCGACCGGCGGCACCATTTGCAAGGCCAGCGATGCCTTGCGTCGCCAGGGTGCTGTTGCAATCCATGCTGCGTGTACCCACGGTCTATTCACAGGGAGTGCTATCACACGCTTGGCAGAACATGTTGATGGGGTGCATGCAACCGATTCTCTACCCAATCCTCGTTCCGTTGTGAGTGGGGCTCCCGCCATCGCCCGAGGGGTTCGGGACTTGATTAAACGCGTCCTCTGAGACCCGGAAGGCCCCTGGTGGCTTGCGCTGCGTTTATACGAGGCACGCCGTCCGGCGGCTTACCGACATGAGGAGATAATCCAATGACTGTACACATCGCATTTGAAACACCGAAAGACGTCAAAGACCAAGTTTCAGAACTAGTCAAAGTTGTTGCCAGTGGCAATGGACGCCTAAAGAAAGGAAGCAACGAGGTCACCAAAGCAGCAGAGCGGGGAACCGCGAAGATGATTGTAATGGCTGAGAACGTTAACCCCTCTGAGTTACTAGCACACATCCCCCTTATTTGCAAGGAGAAGAAGATTCCCTTCATCTATGTCGAAGATCAAGGATTTTTGGCGGGCGATGCAGGCATGGGCGATAATGCAAAGACCGCAGCAATTGCTTTGATGGAATATACCAAGCCCGCAGAAGATGCTTTCAATGCCGTCAAGGCTCATTGTGACGCGCTGAACTGAAACTGAGGCTGCTTAAACGGAGGAATCTGAATGACTCAGGAAGGCTGGCCAGCAGAGGTTGTCGAAGTCGTCGGACGTACGGGCATGACTGGTGAAGCAACCCAGGTTAAGGTCCGAGTCAATGACGCGCCCAATCCTCGTGACGTTGGGCGAATCATTACACGCAACGTCCTCGGACCAATTCGAATTGGTGATATTCTGATGTTAAGAGATACGGGCCGTGAAGCTCGAAAACTCAATTTCCGCTGAGGCGATGATATGGCTGAACGTCGGATTTGCAACTTCTCTGGAGAAGAGATTGAACCGGGAACTGGGGTCATGTATGTCAAGCGTGACGGAACAGTACTCTGGTTCAAGGATTCCAAGGCCCGCAAGAACATGAAACTGGGTCGTAACCCACGCAAGGTCAAGTGGACCCGGCACTATGTCAAAGGCGGGACTCAGTAATCGTCGATCTTGATTCTTCTATAATCGCCATCTACTACGAGGGCGGCGTGCTGAAATAGGGGAGGCGGGTCGGCCGCCCCATGGTAAACATTCAAACTACATTCATCATGATTAAGCCAGATGGTGTCGAACGTGGTCTTGTTGACGAGATTATAGGACGATTTGAGGGGATTGGTCTGCGTATGCTGGGCAGGCGAGATCTAACCCCGCCTCTAGAGTTGGCTGAGACACACTACGCAGTGCACAAGGAACGCCCGTTCTATTCCGAGTTGATTGAATTCATCACATCGGGCCCTGTAGTGGCCATGGCTTGGAAAGGAGAAGGGGCAATAGCGGCCTCTCGCAAACTGATTGGAGCTACAAATTGGGAAGATGCTGAACCTGGCACAATCCGAGCGGACTTTGCCCGCAGCATCGACCAAAATATCATTCACGGCTCAGACGGTGAAGATACTGCAGCCTTCGAATTGGGGCTTTGGTTCACCAATGGACTAGAGGACTGAAAATAGTGAGGTTATTTCCAATTGAGAGTTTGAAACTTCCAATTGAAAAATTGAGGTGCTATTATGGATGAAAATAACCGTCGTCAACCCATTGTGGCTGTTCTAGGGCATGTCGACCATGGCAAAACATCTGTCTTGGACTACATTCGTAGTCTAGGTCAAGATCGACAATCAAGCGTCATGGCTAGAGAGGCAGGGGGAATTACACAACACATCGGTGCGACAGAGGTACCTGCAAAGCTGTTGAATGAATTCTGTAGTCCACTCATGGGTGGAAAGGAATTCTTGTCACCGGGTTTACTCTTCATTGACACACCAGGTCACCATTCGTTCTCGACCTTACGTACACGAGGTGGTTCCCTAGCAGATATCGCGATTCTAGTCATTGATATGATGGAAGGATGCCAACCACAGACGTTAGAATCGATTCGAATCTTGAAGAATGCAAAGACTCCTTTCGTCGTTTGTGCCAACAAAGTAGATCGAATCCATGGATGGAGGTCTGTAAACGGACGCTCTGCTGCTGAAGCAATGAAGGATCAAGATTCGTATGCCATGGGCTTGTTTGAACAGAAATTTTGGCACCTTGTAGGCCAATTTGGTGAGCAGGGATTCAATCTTGATATGTACAACAAAATTTCTGATTTCACTCAAAATATACCCTTAGTACCTTGTTCTGCAAAAGAGGGGGAAGGGATGCAAGATCTGCTCGCAACCACCATAGGTCTGGCTGAAAAATTCCTTGATGAACAACTCTCTGACGTCGATGGATATTCAGAGGGAACTGTACTCGAAATGAAAGAAGAACGTGGACTTGGAAAAACGTTGGATGTAATCATGTATCGTGGTCAAATTTCCAAAGGCGATGAAATTGTCGTCGCAACTAATCAGGGCCCTATGGTCACCAGAGTAAGAGGGCTATTCAGACCTCGAGGCATGGCAGAAATGCGTGATGCTGGAGATCGTTGGGATGCGATTGAAACCGTTGAGGCGGCTGCCGGATTGAAATTGGCGGCTCCAGATCTAGATGGGGTTCTTGCAGGCACGACACTCCGGGTTCTGCCAGAAGATGCTGAACTACGACAACAAGTGATTGATGCGGCCGAGGATGAATCTGAGATTAGCATCGAATTAGATGAGGAAGAGGGGATTGTCATCAAGGCCGATACGCTTGGAGGGCTTGAGGCGCTAGCATTCGAATTACACAACCTCGAAAATCCAATTCCAATTCGAAGTGCAGGAATTGGACCGGTCAATAAGCGTGATTTGCGTGGGGCAGAAAACGCAGCAAATCCATTACAGAGAGTCATTCTTGCATTTAGTACAAGCGTGCAAACGGAAACTGCTGAAGAACTTGAAAAAGAAGATTGTAAAGTAGAGTATATTGGTTCTGACATCATCTATCATATTCTAGAACAATTTGAGATTTGGACTGAAAATCGAAAGATTGAGTTGGAAAAGGAAAAAAGAGAGAAAATTGTTTACCCTGGAAAAATCATCATTCTCACTGATCACATTTTCCGTCGATCAGGACCTGCGGTTGTTGGTGTTCGAATCCTAGGGGGACGACTACACATCGGACAACGTCTTATGACAATCGAAGGAAAGAATGTTGGCCAGATTAAATCCATTCGAACTGGAGATACTTCGCACAAGGAGGCGAAGCAAGGAGAAGAGGTTGCGATTGCGATTCAAGGAGCAACTATCGGACGCGGAATCGATGAAGAGGATGTCCTGCTCGTAGATGTACCCGCAAATCATATCCGAAGACTTCGGAAACTAGAACTCACTTCTTCCGAACAAGAGATTCTTGACGAACTTACAGCACTGCATCGTGCAGATGACCACAAGAGATGGAAAGATAAGCAAAATGAAAAATTCTGATGGTTGATTGATGTCTAAAGACTACAACAACTAGGGGGAATTCTTCCGAATAAGAGATTCCCGACGAACTCACTGCACCGCATCGTTAAGAGAACTATTATTAGGGGCGTTAAAGGGGCGCAGTATTGCATTTCACCGTTGAGATTGACCATTGATTTGTTCGATGATTCAGTGACCCCAAGACCCCCAACGTTGAAGTACGAATTGGAATGGTCCTGTAGTGGGTTAGTACCCGAGATGATACCATGTCGGCAGGGATGGCACAAGCAGCAGGCACTGGCCGTACAAAGGACCTGATCTCAACTGTCAGTCAAATTTCTCACACACTGATGGGAGAGGTCGCAAAAGTCATTATCGGTAAAGAAGAAAACTTACTTCGTGTAACCGTAGGCATTTTGTCCAATGGAAATATGCTCTTGGAAGACTTCCCCGGTCTAGCAAAGACCTTGCTTGCTAATACATTCGCCAAGGCACTTGGCTGCAAATTCAAGCGTGTACAATTCACGCCTGATTTACTCCCATCTGATATTATGGGGACTTACATGTATGACCAACAAGCTAGTGAATTCAAACTCCGACCTGGCCCTCTGTTCACAAACCTACTGCTCGGTGATGAAATCAACCGAGCTCCACCCAAGACTCAAGCCGCACTTCTAGAAGCAATGGAAGAGAAACAAGTAACCATTGAGGGTATTACACACAAATTGCCTGCTCCTTTCGTTACAATGGCAACCCAGAACCCAATCGAACAAGAAGGGACCTACCCACTGCCTGAAGCACAGATGGATAGATTCCTGATGAAGATGTCAATGGGGTATCCAGATCGTGCTGAAGAGAAGGCAATTCTTGCTCGACGTAAGTTGAGAGGAAAGGATGGTCACGATGTCGAACAAATTACTTCTCCAAAGAAGGTCGTTGCCATGCAAAAGGCACTGGAAACTGTACACGTGGACCCGGCGATCCTCTCTTACATCGTTGAAGTTGTTCAGCGATCTCGTGAGGACCATCGAGTGATTACGGGTGCATCACCTCGAGCCAGTCAATCACTCTTCAAGACCGGGCGCGCATCCGCAGCCATTGATGGTCGCGACTATGTAATTCCTGACGATATTAAGCGTGTTGCTCTACAAGTTTGCAGTCATCGTGTATTGCTCAAGCCTGAAGCAAAGATTCGGGGGATTACTGGCATGCACATCATGCGCAAGATTCTCTCTGAAGTACCTGTTCCGGTCATTCAGTAATCTTCAGCAAACGATTGGCGAACACTCGATTATGCGAGTGTTTGAAAGAGGGGCTTGTCTGAGGACGTTGTGTTCTCCCGGAGGTTGTTGATTTGAATCCTTACAATATGGTCATCGCAGTCACCAATCAGAAAGGTGGCTGTGCGAAAACAACCACCGCTGTCAATATCGCAACTGCCTTGGCAAAAGGAGACTCGGAGAATGGTTTCCCTCCTGCAAAGGTCTTGCTTGTAGATCTAGATCCTCAGGGAAACGCATCAACATCTTTTGGAATTGACAAGAGCAAGTTGGATCGGACTGTGTATAATCTTCTCATGAATGACCTTGGCGAAGAATTGCCAATCCTAGAGGACTATCTCCTCGCACCTGAAATGATTACAGATTCGATGCATGATGCGTGGAGGCAATCCAATCCTGACAAGAAAAATGGACCACCGAAAACGATGGGTGTAAGGAATCTGTGGATTCTACCAAGTAACATCCAATTATCTGGTGCGGAAATAGAGTTGGCCACCCGAATTGGTAGAGAAACACGCCTCAAAGAAGGGTTGAGTCCTGCCTACGATGAGTTTGATTACATCATCATCGACACACCACCAAGCCTCGGTCTACTCACCATCAATGCCTTGGCTGCAGCTAATTGGGTGTTGATTCCGGTACAGACAGAATACTATGCACTTGAGGGTATGAGTCAATTGATGAATTCAATCAAAATGGTTCAAAAAAGAATCAATCCCAATCTCAAGCTATTCGGAATTGCATTGACAATGTATCAAAAGTCCAAGTTGTGTAATACAGTTGTTGACGAAGTTAGGAAACATTTCACTACACAAGTTTTCAAAACGGTCATTCCAAGAAATATCGAGGTCGCTGCAGCTCCTTCAGAAGGAGCGCCAATTACTGTCTTGAAGAAACCTACTCGCTCGAACAAAGGTAGTCAGCAATATTGGGCACTTGCAAAAGAAGCCCATCGTCGCGTGCTGAAGATTCGTCAAAAATACGGAATCAACGAACCAAACCGACTGAAGCAACATGAACTCCGAACCAAGGAATAGCCTCACAAAAGACCGACACGCTCAAGTTGCTTAGGGCAGGGCTTCGTATCGGTGACAACATGGGTTCTCCAAACATGACCTCTGTGAGTGTCTCCTTCGATGTAAGGCGACAACTGAATTCAATGCGAGCAATGGGCAACCACGACAGTGTGGATGAACTCCTAGCACAGGTGCTACAAGAATATCGAATGGCGCAGCTTCGGGCTGAGGCAGATAAACTACGAAATCGGCTACGAGATATTGGCCAAACAGATATCGAAGCGCTGGTTGAACGATTAGGACATTCTCCTTATGGTGGTTGAATTGAAGGGACAACCTCCAACTTATTCTGTCGATGCGCCCACACTTTTTCGTGGTTTGATGGATGGAGGAAGCAATGCTAGAATTCTTCTTGATCTGGCTGCGGCAAATGAAATTGAACTTCACGCTGAAGCTAGGGACTGGAATGATCTTTTGTGGCTCATTTCCACTGCATTGAAAGAAACTGGCGGAGCGTACTCTGGGGAAGATTATGCTTCACTACGGAACAATATGCCAGTGGTATTTCACTAATCAGTCCGTGTTTTGTTCAAGCCATTGATGCCCATACCATCGCCACTGTTCCATGGTCCAACCCTCTGGGAGGCCACCTGAGGGTAATGGAGGGGCCTCGGCTGGAGGTTCTTGAGTAGAGGGTTGAGGACTAGGCTCAGGAGTGGCCCCTGAGGCCGTTTCGTCCTCTTCAACCTCTTCAACCTCTTCAACCTCTTCAACCTCTTCAACCTCTTCAAC
>JAPYUB010000001.1:43174-63312 GCA_029942125.1 Candidatus Thalassarchaeaceae archaeon
CTTCAACCTCTTCAACCTCTTCAACCTCTTCAACCTCTTCAACCTCTTCAACCTCAGCAATCTCGTCTGTCGATGAATCTGGGACAGTCATCTCTTCTCCGACATAATCTGGTTCTGATTCAGATTCTTCTTCAGTCTTCAAATCATCATCATCCGTTGAGGAGGCTGCTTCTTCGTCATCATGAGACTCATCGCCCCAAGCTTTCTGTTCGTCAATGCCGCCCCGAGTTTCAAATTCATCGCCGGTTTCCCAAGCTTCCAATTCACGAGTTGCATCTTGGTGTGTGTATTGGGCATCTGGTTTGCGCTTATCTCGAGCACGGACAATCACCCTCATAGAACCAACAATAACCACCATGGCAACTGCCATTGCTCCGATAAGGTATGCTGCAATCACAGCAAATTCCTTGACAGATTCCATCATATCAACGCTTTCTTCTTCCAAGTACGTGATATTGTCCTGATCAAAGTCATCATCCAATCCTATACATGCTGAATCATTGATGTGTTTAGCACAGTGGTCCTCTAGAGTTTGAACTTCAGGATCTGTGTCATTGTAGTCGCTATTGCTTCCAGCACAGTCTCGATCGTGGTCTAGCCATTCAGTGCGATTGCCAACCATCGTGCAGCCATCGGGGATTGATGATTCCGTGAAGTCATCATAGCCATCGCTATCTTCGTCAACACATCCATAACGATTAATCGAGGTGTAACCACTGATATCGGGGTCATACAAGATTGCTCTAGTGCTAGTGCCTGCTAGAACGCCACAGGCATCGCCACGGAATCCATCGAGATTGTCACCATAACCATCACCATCAGTATCATGCGATTGGCTCGCCTCCATGAAGAATGCATCAGCGTTTCCTGAGGGGTGAGCCTCCTCACCATTGCCTGGGTCCGACCACCCATCTCCGTCCGTATCTTGACAGCCCAGACGATCCATCGTCGAACCGCCAGATTGATTGACACAAGCATCTGGTTCTGTGGCTCCCGCTTCTTGATTATCTCCATAACCATCACCATCTGAATCGGCCCACTGAGTGGAATCGCTAGGGAATTTGTCACCGTCTTGGCCATATTCATAGTCACCATAGCCATCACCATCAGAATCTGTTTGCTGCGCCGAGTTATTTGGGAACACATCGGCGTTATCTCCAACATTGTCTCCGTCCGAATCAGCGACTTCAGTTCCATCGAAAGGGAACACATCGGCGTTATCTCCAACACCGTCGAAATCTGAATCTATCGACTCTGTTGGATCATCAGGGAAAACATCTACGCCATCGACAATACCATCATCGTCACGATCCGCATCGAGGAGATGAACCTCGGAACTGCTGCTGAACGATGTGAGAACATACACCCCCTCACCAGTTGCTGCACGGAATCCAACCACTTCTCCCTGAATAGAGAATTCCTGCTCTTTTGAAAAAGTGGTGAGATCCACGGAGAATGTTTTTCCATTTGACATTCCAACCATAAAGCGTTCACCCAATTCGTTCATTGAGCGCCCTTGACCGTTGGAACATAGATTCAGGGAATGTTCTCGAGCCCAACTTGAGGTGTTGTGAATATCCATTTTGCAGGTGTCTGTCAGACTGAACAACAGCGATTCATCGGCACTGGCGGTGAGTTTCAGCAATGGTGCAGTTGAATTAGATAGTACTTGGATGAATGTACCATTTTCATCGTGAATTCGAATCTGCTTATCGCGACCAGATGTGAGAATCTTTCCGTCTGAAAGAGTAATCACATCAGTAATACCATTGGTGTGGGCGCTTGTTTCAACTCCAGATTCAGTATTGAACTCACTATCCCACTCTATCGCCTGTTTTGATGTTCGTAGAGTAACCCAAATATCACCATCGCGGTCCCAAGCCAAAGCATCCACTGTTTGCCCAACACTAAATCGATAGATTTCATCCATGTATTGTATCGAGACTACTACAACCCCTGATGACGTACCAACTGCCAGTAATTTATCCACTGAATTGTATGCTCCTGCATACAGTGTCGTATTTACGTCTACAGTCCAAACTTCGGCATGACTTCCGTTTGGCTGAACAGAATATGCTGTTACATATCCATTAGATGTTGCAACGAGGGTGGTGTTGTTGTCAAGAGTCCACCAACCGATGGAGGGGTCATTCAGTTCTGCTACCTTACCAGCAGTTCCGAGGTCCTCAAGCGAGGCGGATGTCGTGGGTAGGAACGGTATCACCAATGAACCGAGGAGCACGAAAAATAACCCCATCGCTCGTCCGCGCATAGGGTGGACGAATGCTTATTCCCCTTTGAAAGAGCGCATGATTGGTTCAGGGGGTAAATCGCACCCCTTTGAGGGGGGTGCGTTTGAATCACTCTTCTTCTGAAGAGGAGGAAGAGGCCGGCTTCAATACGGCACGGGCAACCGGTTTCAGAATCGTGACCTTGTCCTCTTCAGGTTCTTCAGATTGACCGACATCCATGGGAGTGAGTACCTTTCGAGGCGTCGGTTGTAGAATCGGACGTAGCACGGGTGCAAGGGTAGGAAGATCTTTCTCTTCTTCCTCAGATGGTGCCTCACTATCCAATTCTGGAGGCCCTCGGGTTGTTGGTGGACCCTTGGCGGGTTTATCTGGCGCACCTTCGCGAACAAAGCGACCTCCGCCGGGTGGTCCACGAGATGAGGGGGTGTCCTCTGCAAAGTCTGGTGCCTCAGATTCAGAAGAGGGGGAATCTACCACAGGTGTCAACTCATCTTCTGAAATCGCATTGAGAATTGTCTGAGTGAGAGATGACTTCTCTTCGACAAGTGGTTCAGGCTCCTTATCGAATTCTTCTTCTGTCATTGATTCTGATTCGGAGGGGGTTTCTACCACCGGAATTGGTGATTGAATAGGCTGACGGACAGGCTTCAATGAACCCAATCCTCCTGTTGTAACTGCACCAGCAGCAGGAGGTGCTCCTCCAAGACCACCTGGACGTTGAACTGGAGCTCGTACTGGAGCGGCGAGTGTTTGAGATGATTCGTCACCATCTGGTTTAGGTGCTGAACCTAAGCCACCTGGGCGGGCCAGACTACCCAAACCACCGCGAACTTGACCTAGAGCAGGCGCGGCGCCTGCAGCTGTACCCGGCATCTGTCCTTTGGCACCTTCTAAAGCTGCCATCCAAGCCTGTCGACGGTCCATGCGACCGCCCTGTCCTTCTAGTTCTGCTTCTTCTTCAGCGCGCTTGAGTTCGACCTCAGCCTCTAGATCCTCTTCAGTGATGAGACCTTTTTCTAGTTCGACTCGGAGTTTCTCTTCAGCCGCAGTTCGGAATTCCTCGGCACGTGATTCAAGTTGATTCAAGCGATCACGAATCTCTGCACGCTTGATAGCAAGTTGTGCTTCAATTTCAGCGCGAATCTCGCTTTCCTTTCGTCTGACTTCAATGAGGGCTTTGTTGCGCATGATTTCTTCACGCTTAGCGACTTGGCGTTCAAGTTGTTCTGCAACTTCCTGTTCCTTTTGAGCGCGGAAGGCAGCTAACTCAGCCTCCATTTCCACTTCAAGATCAAGACTGGTCTCTTGCTTGATGAGATCGAGATTAGTTTCCTGAGCAATTCGCTCATTTCGAATTCTTGAATCAATTTCCGCCATGACTTGACGCTCGGATGCTTGCTGTCGAGATGCATACTCGGATTCAATTTGTGAAATCCAATCACTCTTCTTTTCATCGTACTGATTATCCAATTGATCGCGGAGGTCGAGTTCTCTATCGTGTCTGAATTGATTCAAATGTTGAGTGATCTCAGCGTCACGATCAGTCTGGTACTGCTCAAATTCTGCATCGATTCTTTCACTCACTGTATCTTCAAGTTCTAGATGCAAAGCACGATCAATCTCATCGATTGCATGGGAAAAGGAAACATCGAATCGCTCCTTGAGGCGTTGCTTGCGTAGAGCGAGACGTTCTCCATATTCGGAATCAAGGCTCTTGAGAATCGATGCTTGAAGTTCCTCACGTCTTCGTGCAACTGCAAGTTCGAGATCTTCTTGCATTCGACCCTCGAGGCGCTCTGTCTCTTGCGTTAGTCGTGTCTCAAGTTCTGTTGCAAGTTCCTGTGCAATTTGCTCTTCAAGTCGGTGTGCACGTCGTTCGTATTCCGCGCGTAGGCGTGCCTCGCGCTCGCGAAGACGTTGCCGAAGTTGCTGTTCGAGGCGGCGACGAATTCCATCGCGAAGTTGGATTTCACGCTCTGCGAGTCGGGCCTGCTGCGCATCTTCGATCCGACGGGCCTGGACACTTTCTTCTTCATCGAGTCGATTGGACATTTCTCCTTTGAGTTGATCCTCAATGTCACTAATCTGTCGCTGCATTTCCTGGCCTGCTTCAATTTCAAGGCGTTCCTCAAGGAAAGCCCGGCGGCGCTCAAATTCAGTATCCATTTCATCCTTCAATTGAGTGCGGAGTTGATCTCGGCGTGCTTCTAAACGACGGGTTGATTCAAGTTCAAGGCGAGATTGAATGGATTCTTCCTCTCGGGTTAATCGTAGTTTCATTTCCTCACGGAGGGTTGCTTCTTCGCGCTCTAGTACGTCTCTTTCAAGGCGCTCAAGTTCATTTTCCATGTCTGAACGAAGTTCGGCTTCAATCTCAGCAAGGGCACCTTCTGTTTGCATTCCAGCTGTTTTTGCTAGGGCGCTCTTCATTCCAGAAAGGCGTTCGGCCTGTTCTTGCAATCGAAGTCGACGTTCCCTTTTCAGTGAAGTTCGCATCCTTCGCTCTTCATCGAGACGATGGTCGAGAGACTGGACATCATCAAGTGATGGAGCGCGAATTTCAGATGAACCAGATTTGCCGGCCGTATGCCGCGCTCTCAGTTCTGCTAAGTTATCCCTACTTACACTCAAGGGTCCCATCCCCACTTCGCATTCGAATTCTTCTGATACTTAACGGCCACAGGTTTGAACAATCTTCGCAGGTGGATTATCAGACCCTCTGGGGTGCCCCGGAATTGCCCCCATATTAACTCAGAAAGTGACATGGAAAGATTCCGAACATGCAGGGCAATCTAAGCGACGGCGACCCGGACGAGGGCGAATACGAAGTTGACGCTCACATGAAGGACAAGAGACTTCCACTTTGATAATACTCGGTGTAATTTTGAATACGGTATCACAGCCTGAACAGCGTAGAGCACAGGGCCTCTCATCAACACCGACGCGGAGAATTTTTGGACAATTTGGGCAACTGACTTTTTCGTCTATCCAATTATCACGAGTTGGTTTGTGTTCAATGCGTGAAATCGCTGAACACACAACACAGGTAATTTCACCAAGTTCGTGGGGAAGCATGCTTTCGCAGTTTGGGCAATTAATGGTAGGCGGTGCAACCTTCGATTCAATTTCTCGGATTTCATCGCTCATGGGATCACCTACTCAGGAACGTTTCGGTGGACCTAGGACTAGTATACCATTTGGCATGAGTGTGACGCCCGTCTTTTCAGCACCATACATCTCCGCAATTGTATCCAATGCTTTTTTGGCGGTGGTTACATCACGACCAGAGGGTATTGGGATGAAATGCATACGAGAGCCTGATTCGAGTAATGATTGAACTTCTGCTGGGAGGCTGGCAAACGAATCTTTTCCTGCAGCAGGTGTGAGGGTTACTCTTTCTGTGACCCTCCACCATCGAGCACGACCTTCATTGCGATGGTTCTCGACCAAGCCATTCTTCTCAAGAGATTGTAAATGATGGTAGAGATGATAGCGAGTCACTCCTGTACTCTTTTGTAGCATCACGGTAGACATTTCATCGGCATTGAGGAGTTCTTCGTACATTGCAAGGCGGGTTGGATGTGATAGCGACATGGTGCGCCCATCGACACGAATCTTGCTCATTGCCCCCCCCCTCAAAACCGGTTGGTCCCTCGCGTATATCAAGGCGGCGCCAGAACAAGGTCAGGGTTCCGGTGGGATTGGTTTGGATGTTAACAACTTCAATGCCTCAAGGTAGTCATTGAACAGTGATTGAAACACCGACCAAACAAGAGAAAAGCGATTCCCAGAAATAGCGACAAACGAACCGTTTACAATTACAATGAATGCACTCAATTCGTGAATGGCGACACCGACAGCGAGATTGTCGGTAATCCCCATGATAACAGCGATGACCAGCAAGGCCGTTACCAGAACTGAAATCGCGATGTTAAATTGAACAATCGCACGGGTGCGCTTGGCTATTCGAATCAAAGTGGTAATTGCGCGAGGGTCTTCACCAGGCACAAGAACATCAGCTGCGTCTAGATTGACCTGTTCACCACTTCCAACAGCAATGCCGAGGTCAGCCACTGCCAATGCCGCTGCGTCGTTGAAGCCATCCCCTGCCATCAGAGTACGGCGTCCTTGACTTCGTCGTTCAACCCACATCGCTTTGCCCTCTGGGTCAATTTCTCCACGACAATGCATTGGAGGGATACCCACCTCTTTTCCAAGGTGTTCTACAGCAGCCTGGGCATCACCCGATAGAAGTTCTACGGCAATGCCCATAGATTGTAGATCATGAATCATTTCCGCCGCCCCCGGTCGTAAATCGTCGTGAATGAATGTAAATGCAGCAATGGCTTTGCCATCTTTGGCCAACAATGAGAGTCCGAGTTCAGCCTGTAGACCTGTAAGTAAATCGTCGGCAATCTTGATGCCTTCACGAATCAACCAATCCTTGCGACCGAACAAGACCTTCTTGCCCTTGTGTGTCCCCTCGACTCCAGCATCCCCATCCTTGAGAGATTTCACACTCTCAATACCAACGGATTCGGCCTCACGCAATATGACAGCAGCGTATGGGTGGTTAGAGCGTTGCTCAAGTCCAGCAGCCAATCGTAGGACGGAATCTCGTGTCTGCCCTTTGAGAGTTCGAATCTCATCGAGACGAGGGTGGCCACTGGTCAGTGTTCCGGTTTTATCCAACAAGGCAAGATCGATTCTAGCAGCGGCCTCTAACGCATCGCCCCCACGTGCAACTATTCCAGATAATGAAGCGGTTGAGAGGGCTGCTGCATGAGGAACGGGGGCTGCAAGCAACAAAGCGCAGGGACAAGCGACGACCCACAAGAGGAGGGTCATGCGAATATCCCCCGTCATCAATCCAATGAGAGGAGCACCAATCAGGACAATGGGAACCCACCATTGTGAGAATGTTTCAACCGTTGCTTGCACGCGCGGGGGGCGGTCTCTGAAGGTTCGAACTTCGTCAATCAAGCCAGAGAGCCGAGTCGACACACCGATGGCCGTCGCTTCGACCACGATGGGGCCTCTATCAAGCACGAGACCTGCATGTACATCATCCCCGTTCGTAACGCGTATGGGGATACTTTCACCTGTCAATGGGGCCCGATTCAACGAACCAATGCCTTCCTTGACTATTCCATCGACTGGGACAACCTCGCCACTACGAATCTCCACTCTGTCACCGACTTCAAGCAATTCTATGGGAACCATGTTGTCATCTTCAATCGGCTCATCTTGTGAACTGACTGCTTGACGGATACTGGTGGTGATAGCAGCTATGGAAATCCCGGTAATCTTCTTTGGTTCAGTGGCTCTTCTCGCACGACGTGGTAATCTATCGAGACCACCCTGCATCGCCTCTCGAGCCTTTTTCAGAGCTGATTCCTCCATATGGGATGAAATAGAAACGAGAATGGAAACCATCAACGCTTCAGACCAATGTTGACCGAAGAGGGCGCCAAGAACTGCAAGAGATGTCAACAATTGAAATCCCAATTCTTTGTTCTTCAAGCCACCCCATGCATCAAAAAACATTCTCCAACCGGACAATGCTACACCGAGCAATGTAAGGGACATCAAGATATTCTCATTGACACCATTCGCCACAATGATGATGCCTAGAATGACAATCGCAGGAATGGAAGATACAAGGCGCCATTGACCCGAATCCAATCGTTGATTTTGAACCTCTTTCAGGATGGCGGTTGTTCCTACAATTCGATTCAATCCGTTCTCCAATTCAATCGTGAGTTTCTGTTCAAGATTTGGCACAATTTGTAATTCCACACTGGCATCTTCAAATCTGACATTCAAGATTGCAGGAACCTGTGTCAGCAATTGTCTGAGTTCGGTTCGGCCAACCCCATTCTTCTCCCCCAAACCCGTGGCAGTCACACCTTGAATCCGTTGCCAAGGAAGATCAGGTTCATGTCCAAGACTGCTAAGAAGTGAGGAGACACGGGACGTGTGGCCGGCGCCTAAATCAATGGATATTGAGGCCGTCCCCATGGTTGCTGAAATGACGACTTTCTTGACACCAGGCAATTTCTGAGTTGCTCGCTTCGCCTTCGCAGCACAATCGGGGCAATCCATTCCCTTCAATGGCCATTCAAAAGTGTAAACACCATCGATTTCTAGAGAAAAATCCTCGGCTTCCAAGGTAGCCACGGCATCAACATCAACCATCCGAGGCTTGAGTCGATCCTTGACCGCCTCAACCTGGCTTGAAATGCCTTTGAAAAGATGGGAAAATCGTTCACCTAAGGCGACTTTCTCCGACTTCGATGTGGCCTCTGGTAGAAGTTCATCTGGAGGAGAAATATCGTCATCATCCTCTACGAGGATGAAATCATCCGGTCCGTCCATGACTCTGCGAAAGGTGCAGGGGGTTTGAACCTCGCTATCACGATATGTTGGTTATTGTATATATTGAATTTTCCAATTGGAAAATCAATTTTTTAATTGGTGCAGGGGGCAGGATTCGAACCTGCGAAGCGCTTGACAGCGGATCTTGAGTCCGCCCCCTTTGACCACTCGGGAACCCCTGCGATAAGTCGGCGACAAAATTCCTGATGTTCATTCTTCCTCTTCATCAACATCCCTTATGCCAGGTGGAAGAGGAGGAGGTGTTTCATCAGGGAATTCACTGGGAGGTTCAGGCCAATTATCCTCATCATCGCCATCCCATTCTTCATCTGATTCATTTTCCTCATCACGTATCCAAAGCATAGCCATTCCGAATCCAAGTCCAGTACATGCAAGGATGAGCAAACTCACAACAAGGGGCCCATCACCGAATACACGCTCAAACCATGAGAGGCTTGCACCTTCTTCGCGAATAGGAGGTATGTCAATCGGCAATCGTGAATCCTCATCCTCATTTACAACGATGTAAATTTGAAGATCGCCTTCTCGCCAAGCCTCAAATTCAAAACTCAACAGCATTGATTGACGTGAATCGAGAGAAATATTCTGGCTACTTAATCGTATGATTTGAGGTTCATAATTAGGTTGAGGTTCCCATGCCCAAAGGGCAACATTGAGGATCCCTCCAAGATTGCCAAGATTACTGACTCTAACATCAACCCGAACATGTTGACCCACTTCTGGTACAGGAGGATCAATCCAAATTGAAACAAGTTCAGGGGTGAAATGCATAATTTCCAAAGCGGGTACCCTAGGTGTATCGTGTGTACCGGGTCCTTCTAGAGCATTACCTGCGAGATCTTGACCTTCGACCCAGACTAGAAGGATATCCCCGGGTTCAAGTTCTGTTATCGGCCTGAAATCAACATATTTTGAATAGACCCATGAATCATCTGAATAAACACCTAGGCCAAGGTTGACCCCACCCTCAGTGCCCGCGATATCAACACTATCACGGCGATATACCCAATGCAATTCTACAGATTGCTTCCCCATTCCACCTTCATCTTCAATAGTGAATGCCACCAACTGATTATTCAGGGAATCTGAACGGAGTTGGATGAGGCTAGTCACCTGGAACTCGATTCTAGGGGCAACATCATCAATTGCAACTTCAAAGAGCATATCCGGTAAACTAGAATTCAAAACACTCTTGTTCATCAATCCAAACTTCACTGTATGAATCGGGCCAGGCCAGTTCCCCAATTCAAAATCAATCGTTGCGTTGAAGCCTTGGCCATTTGATTGATGGGGTGAGGAATAAGGTAGTACACCACCATCGATTATGATTTCGATTTCTAATGATGACGGCAAATCAATCACCAGATGATCATTCACTTCACGATGGACGATGGAGGCCTGAAGTAACATCGAGTCTCCCGGTTGTAAATTGAGTCGGTTCTCAAATGAGGGCATAGATGGAGCAGTCAAATCTAGAATCTCGTCAACACGCCACATCAATCGATGATCAAGTGCCCATGCAAGATGTTCGAGGTTCGTTGCACCGCTTGAGACCAATTCTCCTTCCTCAATCATCCTTAGTGAAGGAACCCAAGCACCCTCCTGCCAATCCTCAGGTGCGAACAGATTGATGGCAAACGACAGTTCAATCAGGTAAGCATCGTCACCGAGGGACTCGGTCATAATCTCTAATGGAACCACTGGACTGTCAACAGAAGCTGACAGCAAATCCTGTAGAGGATAGTATTGGATGATGCCTCTTCCATCTCCAGCAATATCAAATTCAATGAGATCAATAGAATTGAGTCCGTTTCCATCTTGGAAAGTGAATGAAAAGGTGTGCTGAATACCCTGCAACAGGGACATCTCCTCATGACGATCCAAGGAGATTGAAGACAGGGAAACTTGAGTGGGGTCTTGTGTTTGGATGGTCATTGTAGCCAAATCAGTATCAAATCCAGGGCTACCAGAGCCAACAAAATTGTATCCTGCGAAGTCGCCACCTTCGATGAAACATGATATTCGATCATCATCTTCCATACCAGAAAGGCTCACAGCAGGGAAATCGACGTGTATGGTACCTCTAGGAGCACCACCGAGGAATTGGGATGAATCCCCATATTCACTCTCGTCAGGAATTCCATCTTGGTCAATATCATCGTAGGTCTCAAACCAGCATCGTAAATTGACGAAGGTTTCTAGCAGTTCAGCATCGTGAACTTCAATCCAGAATGGGATGGTTCTATCTGGAGATAGAATATTCCCATCAGCCAACTGACCTCCACCGGAGGTGTAAATCATCAATGGGCCAAGCGTGGGTGCCTCTGAATCGATTTGTACCTCAACTGACAACAAGCCACCAGATGCGTCCTCCGCACCTAGAGTGGGAATGCCAGATGGGCCAATTTGCAGAATCCACGGTGAAATAGTGACATTCCCGGATTCGTCGGGTAGGACAATGTTGGCAGAAAAACTACCCTCTGTACCACTTGTACCCATGGATTGAGTCGTTCCGTTGACACTGGTTAATTCCAAGGCCACTCGATAAGCGTCGGCGGCGGGATGTTGATTGGCCTGACCTTCAAATCGTAATGTACCAGAGACATCAATTGTCGAGCCGGCTTTGGCGTGTAGTGGATATCTTGCATCCCATGTATTGGATAGAAGACGGGAGTCTTCATCACGAACCTCCCAAGATACAACTTCGATATCATTCTCCATTGCTTGATGATTTGAACCGCCAATCATTGCGTGTGCGGGTCCTAGGGTGAATCCGTTGGATTCGATTGCTTCAATCAGAACGCGAATCCAATCCTCATCATCAAAGGCCCATTCCGTATGGAAATTCCATTCGATTTGGTAGGCATCAGAACCCACGGCCAGAATATTGGTGGATTCAAGTGATAACTGGTCAGAACCTAACACCTGCGTGGCAATCGGTTGTCCCGATAAATCATTAATATGTACTTCGATATCAAAGCCATTGCTGGTTTGCATTCTCAATATGGCTACATCCAACAAACCTCGATCAAAAAGGTGTGAATGCAGCGATGTGATGGTTACATTTTGGTCTGGAACCATGGTTCCGCTGGGCACAGAAGTTACCTCATTGACGATGCGTTGTGCATGTGAAATAGAACCGGTGAGAGCCACGCCTCCCTGATCTGCTTCAAGAACAATCGGGATGTGTAAATCCCCTGAAAGTATAGTTGCAGGCCCTGTTCCATTGACAGCATCAGATTGAATATCCCGGAGATCTGGACCTAGTTCCGTGATTGATGTAGTAGATTCCCAAGAAAGAGCGAGGTCGATAAAAGAGAAATGGGAAGGTTCAGATTGATTTTGAATCGTTGTCCAAGGATACTCTAGAATTCGAAGTTCTCCGGTTTCCATGGAATCTTCGATGCCATTTACCCACGTCCATGTGATGTCATGGTCGGCATAGAGAGCCATGCCATGGTCAAGCATTGGTCCTGGTGGACTCCATTGTGGCTGAGCAGAACTATTAGGATGATGACTTCCATCATACCAACCGAATGCTCCATCTGACTCAAAGTCCCAAGTCCAATCGATGATTCCGTCGCCGCCAACATCCAGAGTACCGTTATTCATCGGTGCTCCAATGTGTCCCGTGAACGAGGCATAGCGAACCCAACCACCCGGTTGAAGATCTATTGTGGGTCGAATATTTACAGCGGCATAAGGCAACACAATACTCTGATTAATCAGCATGCCACTGGAAAGGAGAGCGCCTTGTCCATCCCACAATTGGTACAACGCACCGGCTGATTCAGCGATGAATGTCACCTCTTCGATTGGTGCATCACCATAGACAGCAGAGCCGGAGAGTCGGACGGTATTGAGTGTTGGATTCGAAATATTACCCACGATGTTGTCATGCTGCAATGTAGAAGGAATATCCCATCCATTGGTTCCATCGGCGGTATTCAGAATGCGAACCGCACCGGAATGTAGGCCAACGATTCGTGGTGTAAGTTGATTATCTGTGGTACCGAAGTCAACACGAATCCGATACGAATTACCCCAAGGAAGTACGGGAAATGATTGGTTTTCAGACCCAAACGTATCCGTCAATGGCGTACCATTCAAATCAACCAATGATGCCTTCACCCACGATCCATCCGGAACACTGGCATCGATGTCGATTGTCGGAGCGAACCTATGGATGTTGTCAGAAATCAAGTCACTGGTCCACGATCCATTGGACTCGAACCAATCAACAATAACACCGACATCGTCGATATACCAACCATCCATCTCGATGAAGGTATCAGAGAAGAAGGAGAACCGAAGCATGACATCCTGACCCCCGAAACCTGAGAGGTCACCTTCTACGTGGGTGAACGACTTGTTGGTAGTGCAACTCCCTCCTTTCTGATTGGATCCATCCCAAACCCATTGCTGGTAGAAAGGCGATTGCGCATTGTTCCAATGTTGAACGTCGTAGAACAGAGGGATGTCCTGTCCGTAGATCTGCCAAGTCGTCCCGTTGTCTACACTTGTGTATTGTGCGCCGCCGTCCCATCCAGTCTCAGCACAGATGAAATGATCGAAAGCAACCCGTGCACTAGCACCCAGAGGAATGTGATAGGAGGGGCTGATGAGGTGAGACCAGGAACTAGCCGCATGCAAAGTCGTGAGACCCATAGCGACCCCAGTTTGTCCACTCGGCCAGGATGAAGGACCCCAGCCGCTTACATTGGATACTGCGCCAAACTCCCAAGCCTGCCCATAGGGTGTGTGTACATACCAGCCATCTGCTATGGATGGTGCGTCTTCGAACGACCAAGTTGATTCTGAAGGGCCATTGTTACCCCAATTAATCAGATACTGCCATTGGTCAAAGGTACCACCTGGCAACCTGTCGTGCCATGCTCCAGCATTTGTTGTGAAATTCTCCGACCATAGAATATCGGTTACTCCACTTTGTGTGCGAGTGATGCTCATGTCATCGATAAAGACACCTTCAGGGGGATCAAGGATTCCGCCGTATCCTGAGGATGGCATCTGGTCGGTCTCGACGATTACCCGCAGCATGAAACTACCATTGGAAGGCATCGTGAAGGAAGAGGGGAATGGGTGTGCGACTTCGACCCAGCCACCTGAATCCTCCATAATCGTCCTCCCAGCAACTGTAAGGCCATTAGGCCCAGGAATACCACCGACAGGTGACATCCGATACCACGAGATATTGTCACTGGAGACTCGTATCTCAAATTTGTCCCAAGTCCCACCTTCTAGATCGAAATCAGTCCAATATCGAATCATCCATGCTCCAGAAGTTCCAGCGCTGGTGTTGATTTGGACAGGCAAGGTCAGGTGTGCATAGGCATCAGCCGCATATTCACCAGTGAGTGATCCATGGAACCATGAGCCAGGAATTTCACCATCATTAGAAATGGTGACCTCGTCAACATACCAACCGGGGCGGTCAACGGTTCCTGCGGGGTCTGTCCAAATAACAAAACGATGTTGTAAACCCGTTGAATTTGAATTGTGAAGATGTGAAATATCGAAGGTTGAATTCACCCAACCGCTGGCGTTAGGACCACCAAATACACCGAATCCAGGCCCTGAAGCACCAATCGGAACGGGGGCTGAAGTGGAGATGTTCCAGTTGTATCCACCAACAGGTTCGACATAAGTCCATGTCAAACCTCCATTCAAACTGACTTCAACCCAAGCACCAGATGAACCGGTGGTGGAATTTGCGTGATGTAAGTGATACCAGTGATTGAATGATAATTTCCAGTGATTGGCGATACTGGGGACAGAGCTGGAGGGTGATGTAAGCCAAGCATGAGTCCCTGCTGGCAATGAATCCTCAGGCAAGGTTGCTGCAATCAATGACCCATCGGCGGCAAGAGACGGAATCAGACCACCGGCAGCCTGTCTGGCGCTGTAATTCATCGCAAATGCGCCATTGAATTGTGAGGGTTCAGCCATTCTCCAAATGTCAGCAGAACCACCTACTGTGTATTGTTGAAATTGGAGTGAAAGGGATTCCAAATCATCAAGGCGGCCAACTGTATGATTGACGCCCAAGGTCAATTCATGATCAAAAACAGCAATCGACGTGTCATCAAAAGTCCCGTGACTGAAATTGAGTAGGGGGTCATCAGCCATCCAATGTTGACCTGTTCCACCGTTTCCATTGGCACCGGTCGAAACATTGACCCAACCGTCAAGAATGGTCGAATTGACTGGAACCTCGAACGAATCTTCAGATAGATTGGAGAGTGTACCATCTCCATTCGATTGAAGAATTATCTCTGAATCTCCAATATATGGGCTTTCTATGGCTTGAGCAAAGGGAGCAATGAGCATGAGCAGAACCAGTAGAAGGGCAGTACGCATGGTCTCACCTCAGGGTGCCCACCCTCGGCTGTGGGTTTGAACACGACGGATGACTGAGCATAGCGCCCGTAGGGCGCTGAAGAAGTGAATGGTTCATGTACCGGCACGGAGGAGACACAGTTTGCGGTGGTAATATGATGGAGCAAGAAGCACTTCAAGGACAACAACTTGCTGCTATCGAAGCGCAACTTCATGCACTGTTGAGAAAACAGGCAAAACATTCCCTACCCGTCGATCTACCCCGACCGGATTTCTGGAACATCTGCTCACAATTGCTTCAATCAATAGAGATGGAATTGGCTGAAATTAATAGATTGGAAGGTTTTTCTGCCAGAGCGCAGACATTGACACGTCGTCAAGCAAATCTTCGAAGAGCAATTGCCGATTTGACGCGGCATCGTTTGACTGCATTTGTAAATCATGCTGCTCTGGCAAATCTAGCGAGTACACCGTTCGGAGATGCGGTGGCAGAATCGAATATGAATATGGCACCAGTTGATTGGCAGCGCCAAGATGGTGCGGAACGTGCCTTCCATTCCGGTGTATCTGAACTTATTGAACAATACAAACGAAATGTTTCATGGAGCGGGTTGCAAGAAGGAGTGCTTGAAACAACAATTGTACCAACGCCAACCACTCCATCTGGGAATGCGCAATTGGATCAATTCGTCGAAGGGGGATTGACAGAACAACCACCACCCGACATCGAATCATCAAATTCCGAAGAAGTATGGGAAGATCCTGATATTGACGAAGAGGATCGTATCTCAATGATTGAAGAATACCCTGAGATTTCAGAAACAAGTCCAAGCGATGAATACGCGAACGAAAATGAAGGTGCAAATCCAATCGTGTCGGGTACAATGATGCGACTTCGGATTCTCAAAGATATGCCAGAGCCGATACTCGATGAATCGGGGGAAGAAATCGAACTTCTTGAAGGGGATTCCTTCAACTGTGGCGCATTGATGGCTGAGACGCTCATCGCAGCTGGATGGGCAGAATCTGTGCTTCTCGAATGAACGAGAATCAAGCAACGGTACGTAGACTGAGTTCGATGGTCACTGTGTCCGGAATAGGAATACGCATCACTTGTCGAAGTGCACTCTCATCCGTGGCCTTACCAATGACCAATTCCAAGAGGCGCTTGTGAATTCGCATCTCCCAATGATCCCAAGTTTCGCTGCCTTCACCGTCGGGTGCCTTGCGGCATGGAACGATCAAGCGTCGAGTTGGTAGAGGGATGGGCCCACGGAGTTTGACTCCGGTCTGTTCGCTAATGCTGCGAATGTGTGAACAAACTTCGTCGATGTCCAAGTGGTTCTCACCAGTCAATTTGATAGTGGTAACCGTTGGCATGATACATCCCTTGTCCGATGGTTTGAATCAGTGAGTATCTCATTCCTTCTTCTCAATCTTCATGCAGACGCCTGCTGCAACTGTCTTACCCATGTCGCGGATTGCGAAGCGGGAAAGTTCGGGGAAAGCGTCCATCTGCTCGATTGCCATTGGCTTTGTTGGCTGGAACCGAATCAGACAAGCGTCGCCAGTAACAAGGAATGCCGGGTTGGCTTCCTTCTTACCCTTGGAGGTCTTCTCCAAGAGATCGACGAAGCGAACTGCAACCTGAGCTGTGTGTGCGTGGAACACAGGAGTGTAACCCGCTGCAACTGCCTTGGGGATGTCCATCAACTGGATTTGACCAACGAAGGTCTCGTCGTGACGAACGAAATTTGGCGCGGTTTTTGTGTATCCTGCAATGTCACCACGGCGGATGTCTTGTGCTGATAGTCCACGGACGTTGAATCCAACGTTATCGCCGGGCTCTGCCTTGTCAACCATCGTGTGATGCATCTCGATGCTCTTGACCTCAGCCGATTGCTGGCTAGGGTTGAAGACGACGGTCTCGCCGGCTCTGAGAATACCGGTTTCGATCTTGCCAACTGGAACTGTGCCGATACCGCTAATCTTGTAAACATCCTGGATTGGAAGTCGTAGAGGGCGATCGGTTGGCTTAGGTGGCATCTCAATCTTGTCGATGCACTCGAAAAGCGTTGGACCGTTGTACCAGCTCATGTTGTCGCTCTTGTTGTACAAGTTTTCACCGTTAAAAGACGAACAAGGGACCATCGGTACGTCGTCAGGCTTGAAGCCAGACAACTTGAGTAACTGTGTGATTTCATCCTTGACTTCGTTATACCTTGATTCGGAGTAATCGACACCAGGGATATCCATCTTGTTGATGTTGACGATGAGTTCCTTCACACCAAGCACCTTGGCAAGGAACGCGTGTTCCTTGGTCTGTGCGCTTACACCGTCATTTGCTGCAACGCAGAGAACTGCGGCGTCAGCCTGACTGGTGCCGGTAATCATATTCTTCACGAAGTCACGGTGACCAGGTGCGTCAATGATTGTGAAGTAGTAGTTTGGCGTGTACAATTCCTTGTGAGCAACGTCGATTGTGATTCCACGCTCGCGCTCCTCCTTCAGACCGTCCATTACGTAGGCGAGACCGAATCCGGCCTTACCCATCTCTGCTGCTAACTTCTCGTTCTTCTCAATCTCGTGTTGTTCGATGTGGCCTGTGTCCAAAAGAAGGCGACCAACAGTGGTCGACTTTCCGTGGTCAACGTGCCCTACGAAAACGATGTTCAAGTGCGGCTTCTTCTTATCTTCCCATTGTGAACCCATAATATCACCTCAATGTGCAGCCCGCCGACCAAACTCCCCTATTTCAAGGTAGGGTAGACTGAGAGATTCTCAAAGTGGCTATCAAATGGGGTACTGAAAGACAAAATAGATTGTGAATTGGCATTATTTGTACTCTAAAATGATGACGAACGACTTCACCGTCGTATCGTGCGCCTTCTCGTTGGTCAAATCGACCCTCCAACTGCCATCTAGATAATTTCGGAAATGTTGGGTGCTCAATCGAAGTTCCACACAGCGATCTTCATCATCGCAATTCCCTGCAGTTCGCTGTTCATCATCGAGATAGGTTGTATTTGCGACTTCTTCAGTATCTGAATCGGAATCAGAGCCATTGTACACGTATGCGTCGAGTTTGTTTGCGCAGAGACTGGAGGGTGTACAGGTACCTGGCTGCCAATCCTCATCCTGCTTTGGATAGGTGAACTGAATCTTCACATAGCGAATTGTATTCCCTGTATCCTGATTGTAGGTTACTGGATATTCAAAAGTAACCATCCCTGAACCAGATGTTCCATTTCCATCAATAGTGAATTCAGCCCAAGCACCACGGTAATTGACGTAAACATCCATGTCCATGGTATCAGTGAATCCTTGATTGTCTGATACAGTCAACCGAATCTCGTATTCACCTGGCCAAACGTTGGTCCATTCTGCATTCTCGCCTGTCTTATCGACGTCATTGGCCATGTCTCCATCTCCATCACTGTCGTCATTGAGGTCGAGATCCCATTCGTAATCGGTGAGATAAGAACTGGAATCACCTGCTGAGGAATCTGAGCCATCCAACTGAATGGTGGTCGTTGTATCGACCACATCATCGCTGGTGTCCATTTCCTCTTCGCAAATCCACGCGAGAATGATGTTGCCAGCCGGTGGGTTCTCGCCAGTGCAGTCATTGTCCTTGTAGTGGATAATCGATGCAGTGGGTAGTGCAGCGTCTGCAGAAGCAACGACTACATTCTTCTCATCACATATTTCGAAGTCCGTCGAACTCACACAGAGCTTGGCCTTGAATGTGCCCTGAGAGTTGTAAATGTGATTGGCGCTCATGCCACTGGCGGTATCGCCATCACCAAACTGCCAATTGAAGGAGAGCGGGTCTCCATCTTGGTCTGAAGAACCGGTGGCATCGAAACTCACCGTATCACCGACCTTGACGGTGCCCGAAGGTGAGACTGTCATCGTTACTGTAGGAGGTGCATCGCTCGAGAATGTTTCAAGACATCCTGCAAGCGTAGTGGCCAGAAAAAGAGTCGTGACCAGCAGCACGGTGGCGCGTCGCATGGATTGAAGGGCGCGCTCGTCCATCATCAACCATTCGCTAAGATGAACGCCTACGGCGTCAGAAGAAATCGAAGGTTTGTTGGCGGCTTCCGAGAAGTAAATCCTTCTTGGTCCAACCATACACTTCTGTGATGCGACCCATGGCTCTGGCAAGACGTTCAGCATAGAATAACCAATCCGGAACTGGAGGCGAATCACCGGTCTCTGTGACCAACCATGGTTCAACGGTTTGACGACCATCCTCACCCTTGGCAGCCGTGACGATGTAACTGACCTTCATTCCAGGTGTGAAGGGCAGCCCACGAGCAATGCGCTTCTTCGCCGCCTGCACATAGGGCAATCCGTCTGGATTGGCATACACTGAGAAATCCACGGTTCCATCCTTGAGGACCTTGCCTTTGCATGAACGACTGAGGATTAGATCGGCAACATCGACCTCTCCAGCTTTCACCGAACGAATCAAGTTGATGACATGCTTGTAGGCACCCTCCTCATCGCCATCGAGAATTCGCTCAAAGGTTCCCATCATCGTCGTATTTAGGAGATCGAATGAATCAGTTCGTCTAACCTCGTATCCGCGAATCAACAATTCTTCTTCGGGCCAAACCACACGACCGACGTAGCGCTTCTTGGCACCATGACTGAAGAAAACCGAGAGACCTTTTTCAAATTCGAGTTCAGCACCCTCTTTGGTGAATCGATTAGCCAGTTCATGGCCGAAAGAGACCAAGGCATCCTTCCCTTCTTCTGGTGATGAGACAAAGATTGAATCGGTATCTGAATAGACCACTGGGTGGCCTTCTTCATCAAGTGTGTTGATAATTTTTTTGATGTTGAAACGCGCCCAAGCGGTGATGGCTGAACCAATATCTGGATGTGTGAATCGGTAAAATGCAGATGCGAATACACCATAGAAAGTGTTCATCAAAATCTTCACCGCATACTGCATCTGGTCGTGGAAGAGGCGTTCGGATTCATCAGTTACACTCTTCATCATCGCCTTATGATGGTCACGTTGAGTCATCAAATCCTCCAGCAATCGGGGCACAAGTCCTTCACGAACCTCCTTTTTGAGGAATTTCGTTCCACTTGGAGATTGATTCACTTCAGTCG
>JAPYUB010000002.1 GCA_029942125.1 Candidatus Thalassarchaeaceae archaeon
GTGCTCAGATTGGCGACAATCACCTAGAACTGGAAGAATGCCTGGGCGAGTTTTTGATAATTTAATGAGATCACGAATACATCGAGAAGAAATGTCGATGGCTACAATCGTCCCTCCGAGATGATTCTTGGCCGCACAGAGATGATCATGGAGGTGGCTGATGGTAGTACCATGTCCTGAACCCAAGTACAGGCATACACTTCCGGGTTCTGGTAACAGTCCACTTTCCGAGGCTTTCAATAATCCGGCTCCAAGTTTTGAGGCTCGAGGATTCCATTGGCGCCATTCCTTTTTTCCATCTCTCTTGAGGCGCTCACCACGCAGACTGACACCCTTAACCGCATTTCGAGACCAGAGACTGCGACCATCGATTCGAACTCTATCAGAGAAGGATATCACAAATTCACCTCCGGCTTCTACGTGCTCGAATCTCGCCGACCTTCTTCTCGACCTCGGCGACTTGCTTTGAGGTCCAAGGTTCTCCTCCAAAGTGGTCAACCCGCACTGCAATGGCCACCTTTGCAGCCAACATTCTAGCAATGGATCCTCGCGTCCACTTTGGGCTTCGGCAAATCCAAGGGTGTTGGAATATATGGCCATGCTTGGGCGGGTCGGTACCTTGGCGAAGATGTAGGAAAAAGGCCTTCTCGGCCCCTAAGACCTGAATCGTGCTCGCTGGAAGTCTGGCCATACGAGCCCGACCGTGTGCGGCAGTACACAGTTTAGCAGCAAGAAGTGGTCCGAGAAGGTTCGAAACAGAAGGCATGTAGGTATTCGTCAGTTCCCTGACGGACTTTTCCATGCTGTCAACCGTATCTGTCATATTCACTGTCGATGAAGCCAACGAATGCAGACCTGACCACTCGTGAGGACCCAACTCGACCTCAGCAGCAGTCACATCCAAACCGGCCGCTAATTCCAGCAGATTAGAAGAGTTAGAAACCGCTGAAGCGATGGAACTGCGATGTAGGTCCAAATCCAGAGTGGGGAGGAAGAGCCCTGCCCATTCGACAAGATGTGATTCGAGTGAGTTCTGTGAGGATCGTGCCTCATCTAACGCCCTGACAAGGTGCTCTAGGCGACGGTCTGAATCAGCAGCAGAATCTGCGACGCCTTGTTCAGCAAGTTTGAGAGAAGCATCTTGCAACAGGACGATTTCATCATCACCCAACGCGGGCCACGAATCAATCGATGTGGGGGGTGTCACTTGAATCTCCGGAAATCGCTCTGCCAGAGTTCGCGCCTCGATAGTCATGCGCCCATTCATGAGCAGAGTCAACCGTTCCACGAGAGCGGTGGTTGTTCGAACACCACCCCAAATGCTCTCATCTAAAACCCGCTCTTCTTCGTCATAAACGCGTGCCAATCGCCAGTCCCACACCAGTTGCACACTTCACGCAGGACCCTCTCCTTCAAAGTCCGTGCGGAATGATACATGAGCAATGCCGGACAACGTATCATTCAAGTGTGAGTAGTGTACCGGTGCGCCTATGTTCTGTCCTGAATGTGGAACGCTATCATTCCCTGGTCCCTCTGGGAATATCAAGTGCCCCAATTATGAATGTGGGTACCATGGTACTTCTGAGAACAAAGTAATGATGGAAGATGGAACCGAAATTGACATCTCTAAAGCATCGTCAACTAGCAAGGTCGAAAGTCGAGATAGAAGGGTCATTGTCGATTCGGAACAACAGCAAGGAGTCCTTACAAGCAGTACTTACATTTGCCCTAAATGTGATTCAGATAGTGTTTATGCCGAACTTAAACAAACCAGAGCTTCCGATGAACCAGAGACACGCATACTGACCTGTGCAGAGTGTGGACATGGTTGGCGTGAGTACTGATTTCGGCCAGAACACCGTAGGTGTTCCAAAGTGAACCCTTTTGAGCCCCCTCTGCCCAGAACTCAGGTAATAGGGTGAACTCATGTTGAATATCACGGCCAAACAAGATACTATGAGAACAATCGTGGAGATTCTCACAGTTCTTGTCGAAGATGCCAAATTCAAGTTTGAAGATGGGCACCTCGAAGTGCGCGCTGTCGATGCAATGCATGTCGCAATGGTGCGAATGGAAATTGATGCTGCAGCCTTTGAAGCATGGGAATGTGAACCCTGTACGATTGGATTTGAATTGAAGAAACTTCATGATCTCATTGGATTGGCCGAAGCTGGAGACCTCATCGAAATGAATTACGATGAGAATGATGGCAGGGTCAATATTCAGGTTGGAGAAATCAATCGGACAATTCGTCCATTGGATCGAGCCACGATGTTGGAACCACGCGTTCCTGATGTTGAATTGCACAGTTCTGTCAAACTCTCAACCATCAAGTTCAGTCGAGCACTACGTGCAGCCAAACAAGTGGGGGACCTCGCGACAATCTCCCTCAATGCACAATCCTTCGGAGTGAACGTCAGTGGCGATACCGATACCGTCAACGTCTCGTACGATGCGGGGGAATTGCAAGACTTAGTCTGTGATGGCCCCGTAAAGAGCCAATACAGCCTTTCTCTACTCTACCCCATGGCCAAGCGCATGGAGGGGATTGTGGACACCGTAACCTTGTTCTTCAACGAGAATCACCCATTGCGATTAGAATTTGAATTTGCAGATGGGGCCGGTCGTTGCATCTACTTCCTCGCACCAAGAATTGAAGACGATGCGTGAACCCGCGTAGAGCATGGGAAACCCCCGGGTGTGCGTCATCATCCCAACCTTGCGCAACGCTGAAGAGTTGGAAATTGCCCTCAGTGGTTTGAACAATCAATCTTGGGAAGGGGCACTGGAAATTGCTATTGTGGGCTCAACCGGCGATCCTGGAGAAGCCGTAGCAAGAACAAACGGAGCAACGTGGATTGATGATGCTGGTAGTCGAACCAGAGCCGATGCCTGTAATGTTGCACTCGACGTCGTGGATTGCGATATTGTTCTGTTCACAGATGATGATGTCTGGGTGCCAGAGGACTGGGTAGCGAATCTAGTCCAATGGTTTGAACGCGAGAATGTTGCTGGAGTTGGAGGGCCGAATTTTGCACCCCCCGATGATAGGTCGACATTCTGGCAACGCGTGATTGATGTGACATTCTGTTCAAAATGGGTCACTGCAGGCACGAATTATGGTAATCGAGGCACTGAGAGGTTAACCCGAGCAAAGCAATTACCGGGTGTGAATGCGGCGTATCGAAAATCTGTACTCGACGAGGTTGGCGGATTCGATAAAGGCGCAATTGGATGTGAAGATGCGATGATGGATTACCGCATCGAAATGGCTGGACATAAACTGTGGCAGGATCGCGATGCAATCATGTGGCATCGACGGAGGAATCCAAGTCGTGTTAGAAAACAAATTCGAAATTATGGTCTTGTTAGGATTCTGGCCAGCGACATCCATCCGGGAATGAAATCGTGGAGTCATACTGCCGTCGGATTGTTCCCACTTCTGGTACTTGCAGCGTTGACCTCCTTCGTTTATGGTGCATTGAACGGAGGTTTGGCTTGGCCAAATGTGTGGGATATTTCTCTAGAGACAGTTCCAATGGGAACATCTCGATCGATGGTTCATCTTCCTGTCAGTCTTGCGGGTGTGTATGTTCTGCTGTGTTGGTTGGGAGCGGCGTTAGGCACATCACCCTCTCGTAACTTTGCGACCATTCTCATGGCACCCCTAATGACATTCCTGATGCATTGGTCGTATGGAATTGGGGTCTTGACCGCTTGGTGGAGAATTCACATCTCCAATAATGCTGGATTACAGATTGATGACAAAGATCGTGCCTAGACTCGATGCATTTGATTATCTTGAATTGAATAGGACGGTGACTTAGGTCGCCAGATTAATGCGGTCATGAGTGAAAAAAATATTCCTCCAACGGCAATGTTGAGCCAACTCTCTGAGAGATATCGAGAACTCGCATTAAAGTAAGCCCATGTGAAACTGGGAATAATTCCAATGATTAAGGCGATGATTGATTCGCGAACAATTAGGTCGCTCTTCGGGGGGGAAGTCGGCATCTTCAGTTCACCTTCAGGGACTGATGAACGAACCAAACGGAATCCCATCTGAGGACGAGAGACTCCCCGGGGGGTAGCCCCACGCATGGTGCCAGTTCCACCCCATATACGTGTCACGTGTGCAGTATGGTCAGATACTCCGCCTCCACGAACTTGAGGGACCCAAGGGCGTCCATCACACGGAGCTCCCCAGTAACCACTACGGGGTGGTCGGTCGCTCAATACCTCCACCAAGACGTCACCCAGTCCAATTGCACCTTGTTCTGATGCAAGGGCCCATTCAGCCTCCGAAGGTGGGCGAAGATTGTCAGTTGTTCCAACGAGGGCAGCCTCGATCATCAGAGGTGTCAAACGATTTACTGTAGACGCTGAATCAACACCTGCAATCGATTGCCCAGTCAATGTTTTCCATTGAGAATATGTAATCGGAGCAACACTAATGTCAAATTCTGTTTCAATGCGAATTTCATGGCGTGGACCATTGCTCACATGCATTAAGGCTCCACGTTCATCTCCAAGCCAAGCGGTACCTGGAGTGACCTTAATCCATTCAATTTCGCTCAAGGAATTACTCCTCCTCAAGTGCTCCAGTTTGAATTGCCCATTGACTTGAATAAACACCATCATTGGCCACGAGAATGTCGTGAGTCCCTCTCTCGACAACCGCCCCATCAACCATCGATAGAATTTCATCGGCATTACGAATGGTCGACAAACGGTGAGCCACAGCAATGGTAGTCCGAGACTCACCCGTTCCCAGAAGATTCGATTGAATTCGTCGCTCGGTCTCGGCATCCAATGCACTGGATGCTTCATCCAATATCAAGAAACTCGGCTTCATCAACAACGCCCGGGCCAAGGAGATTCTCGCACGCTGCCCACCAGAGAGCATGACACCACGATCTCCTACCAGCGTATTGACTCCATCCTCCATGTCGACCACGAATTCATCTGCGCCGGCGAGACGAAGGGCAATATCAATCTCCTCCTCTGAAGCATCTCGAGAGTATACGACGTTGTCGCGAACGCTACCATAGAACAAGAAGGGATCTTGACTGACGAATCCCATCTGCTCCCGAACACTGTTCAAAGTGATGTCTTGGATATTCCGTCCATTGATTAAGACCTCACCCGAATCTGGCTCATAATAGCGTAGAAGTAACTTCAAAATCGTTGATTTCCCCGCTCCAGTGTGACCCATCACACCAATGAATCCGCCCTGCCCCACATTGAATGAAATGCCATTCAATACGGCAGTATCTGTACCAGGGTAAGTAAAGTGAACATCATTGAACTCAATTCTCTCGATGGGACCTTCTAGGGCTGTCGCATCCGCCTTATCGACAATACTCGGCTCCAGGTCAACCATGGCAATAACACGACGTGCTGCCGCTTCCCCACGTTGCAATTGATTGACGAGCATACCGAAAATGAACAATGGCATCGAAAGACGTGTCATAATGAGAAGGAACGTGACAAAAGCACCGGTTGAGATGTCCCCCTCCTTCATCAGCCAGCCCCCAACTGAAACCAAAAGACCGTAGACGATTCCAGCCACAGAATAGAGCCCGGGGATGAAGCGATTCCGATCTAGACTTGCACCAATGGCTTGATCTCGATAGCCTTCACTCTCGTTAGAGACGCGTGTTGTTTCCCATTCTTGAGCATTGTATGCCTGAACGACTGCAATGCCTGAAATCACATTTTCAAGGACCGCATTGATGCCACCCGTAGACTCACGTTGTTTGCGATATTTTCGTTGCACCCGGGTCGAGAACAAATACACCATTGGGAATATGAGAACGAGAGGGCCAAATAGGACGGCGGTCAATTTCCATGACATCATCATGAGAATGACGAATGCGGTGATGAATGTCGTGAAAATACGAATAATCGATGTAGAGGAATCTGAAATGACATCCTCCAGTTGATTCACGTCCGATGATAAGACAGACATCAGGACACCGGTTTGCCTCAGATCATAGTATGATGCTTCCATTCTGATGAGGCTGCGCGTAGCATCCAATCTGAGATCGTGTTGAACCTTGTAACCTAGTGTCTGCCAGCAAAAATCTGAAACACCTTGGAAAATAGCAAGTCCAACAAAACCGAGGAATATTAGAATCCCGTACGATAGAGCTTGGTCATCGCTGATGAAATTCAACACGTTCTCGTCGAGGAAGTTGCGGAAATCTCCTAGACGTCCACCTGAAGCTGTGCCGCTGTAATAATCAACTGCAAAACCGATGAATATGAAAGGTACCAAATCAAAGATTCTAGCTAGCATATTGGTTGCAATTCCAACTGTAGCTCTGCGACGATATGGACGGATGTAAGGGAAAATTCTCCAAATTCTACGGCCAAGAATTTGAGTCGATTCATCGTTATCCTCATCATCGGAATTACCGATAGATGAGCCATGATGATGGTGGGACATCGAAGTCGGGTCAGGTCAATGGTTTTTCAATACGACAGTGTCAAATTCTGAAGTGCGGACGACGGGATTTGAACCCGTGACATGAGGTTGGAAACCTCAGGTGATAACCCCTTCACTACATCCGCGGTAGATTGAGGGGGCAGCGCGTTGGTCTTATCCAATTCGGTCCGGCCAGTCCCGCAGATTCAAGGAGTATAGACGCTCGGCACGCTGTATGCATTGGCGGCGTAAAGTCGGTATCGGGATGTGTTTCATTTTCATGCCTGCAGTTGCACCCCTCTGGGCTCTCGCGTTCAATGTAGAGGTGGTGACAATGATTCGTGTGTTGACCTTACTATTTGTTCCAAGTTTAATTATCGCACTTGGGGGAAAATCCATTGAACAAGATGAAGTCTGAATAATCACAATCTACACGACTTCAATCAGCCTTGAAAATCCAAAGGCGAATGGTCTACCATCAAGCAATTCTCGCCAATGATAGGCTTCAAGTTGATATTCATGACCCTCGTGGGATAGGACTACTTCATCGCAATTCAACACCGTGAATGTCTGCGGGGGGACGTGCATCCCCAAGCCGCATGCCTTCTGAACTGCCTCTTTGACAACCCAGGTTCTGATGGCTTCTTGCATTCCAACTCTGGCATCGTTTTCCCACAATTGTTCAAGATGCTGAAGTTCATCCCCCGAAGTCATCATCGTCAACAGATTTCGAGCCCGGGGCACATCCAGAGGTTCTGCATCCAACCCAATTAATGAACCATTCAAAGAAATGGCGGCAATTGAAATCCCATTGGAATGTCCCAACGTTATCTCAGGAAGTGCTGGACTCAAAGGGCCACCGGCGCGCTTTCTCGCTTCATGATCCCTCCACATCAGATTCGGTTTACGATGCTCGTCCCTAACCACTCGGAGGTCGGATGGATCGAAACCGATGTCGCGAAGCAGAGTTGCCAATGCATAACGAGCGGATGCATGTTCAAGGGCGCGTTTGGGTGTAACAAAGGTCGATGCTTCGAATTGATCTACGAGAGGAACTTTGGACAGATTGGGGAGGGGCCCCCCTGGAGTATCGAGGACGACGGGAATCCAAACTGCAATTACATCGTTCAAACCACATTCTTCAGGTAGGGTAAGAGGAGATACTAGGCCTGCAGGTTGCCAATTTTCCATATAAATTCCCCAATTGGAAAATTGATTATTCAATTGATTATTTTTTCTTTCTTTTGAGATTGAATCTCATTTCATCAGGCACTGGGGCCATGCCTTTGAGACGAAGCCCAGTGAGTGAGATAATCGGCTTCTGATTGCGATCGAACACCACGGCATCATGAATCGTCACTCCTCCGTCTTCTTGACCCCGGCGGTAACTTCGCACCCTCAAATCATCACGTTTGGCTGGAATCTTTAGAATTTCACATTCTTCGATTCCAATTGGGAGACTAGAGATGCCGTCCACTTCCATTGCTACCAATCCAGCATTTTGAAAACAAGCTTCGATGAGCATTGGCAAGGATTCCAAGAGAACGGGTTCCTCTTGGAATAATTGTGAATTCGGCAATTGATTGCGCAACAATGCAATTCCATCAGCGCCCATATTATCTCGATCTGATATACCCTTAATCAGGCCACCATGGACTTGGAAGCGAGGGCCATGGAAGAATCGATCGTAGATGAAACTGGGTTGGAATGAGGCATTTCCCCTTCCTGGCGAATCGGTGAAAGATATCTTCGCATTCCGGGAGGCCCCTTCCTTGAGCAACCGGACCAAGGCCTCATGGTGTATTCTTGGCTCACCAAAAATTTCACCTTTTGAATTCACCAAATCGCTCTCAATATGACATCTTAGGGTCAACGAATTGTGATCTTGACCATTGAATTCAACTTTAACTCGAACTCGAGCTTCTTCTTTCATCAATTTGATTGGCAATCCAAATTTGACATCTGAGAATCCCTCAAGATTACACATTGGGTAGAGCAATAGCGCACTTTGAGCAAACATTTCCATCGCCATCACTCCAGGGTGGTACGGTGTTCCGTCGATTGAATGGTCGATGAGGAATGGGAAACGTTCAGTGGAAAGTGTACATTCCGTCACAATTTCAGAATAGGGCTCATGTGTGATAATTCGATCAACAAAAGGAAACCGTTCAGTTTCTGCCATGGCGCCAGCGGTATCGGTAGGAAATTTCTGAGGGGGCGCTCTTTTGCACCCCTCATCATCCAATATCCCCAATGCGCCAGCAGCAACAACGCGTCGTTTTCCACCAGCTAGCATTTCCTGAACGAAAATTTCGACACCGGTTTCAACTGGAATTGTCTCAATTCCTGCCTGCAAGAATACAGATTCCACAGACCCGCGTGTTGCCATCCCAACGTCGCGCCATCCCGACCAAGCAATCGCCACTGCCCGAGGTGCGTCCTCATGATGTGCAATGCGACACATCTCAGCATCGAGGATGTTGTTGGCCGCTGCATAATCGACCTGCCCTCCATTCCCAAACCGACCGGCGACTGAAGTGAATGCACACATAACTCGCAACTGATCTAGTTCGTCGCCTATTGCATCAATCAATGCCCTCCAACCATCAATTTTCACTGAAATGACCTTTGAAAAGGTCTCCCAAGATTTGTCAGCGACGAGTTTAGAATCTTCAAGTCCGGCACCGTGAACAACACCAGTTATTGGGCCGAATTCTTCTCTTACAGCGGATAGAACTTTGGAAACTGATTTTGAATTCGTGACATCACAGGCATCATATAATGCTCTATTGCCAGTTGCTTGAATGTCAAGTATTGTTTGATGAATCTCTAGACTGCGAAGATGCTTGTCCCATTCACTATTCCACTCAACCATGGTGACTTGACCAGATTCACTCTGAGCAATCATCTCCTCTCGAAGTTCCATCTTGCGATTTTCCAAAGTGGATTCATCATCTTCGAGCCATTCCTCAATGCTTGCATCCAATCGTGTTCGACCCAGGAGAATGAATGTGGCACCAGCATTGGGGCTTGCTTCTGCCACACCGACAATACATCTCGCAGTAACTCCTGAACCGCCACCGGAAACAATCCACACGTCATCGCTCTCAAGGGCACTAATCTCCTCGGTGAGATTTTCCTCATATAGGCGAAGAGCCCAACGGTTTCCGTCACGCGATAATCCCACTTCCAACGGTGAGACTCGACCGAATGCTTCCGCCCAAATTTGATGGGCCAGTGCTGTGGGGTTTGATAGCAACTCAGGATCTACATCAACAGCACGACAACGAATATGCGGCTTTTCTTTAGCATATGATTTGACAATGCCATGTGCACCCGCTGCAAGGGCATTGAAACGGCTGCTCGAGTTACCGTGACGGCCATCCATTGCGCTGACAGACATCACTGTTCCATCTGTAATTGAATTGAAGTGGCTATCGAGTGATTTCAACAATCCAAACAAACCATGCGTCGTTGATGTGAGTTGAACCTGCTGGGTTTCACTTTCCCACCCCACCCCTGCGAGGCGGAGGGGTGAGAGATGAAGTAAAGCTACAACATCCCCAATCTTGGCAAGATGTGCGCTGACCTCGGCAAGTTGGTCGTGGTTCCCGGGGTCAACACGTACAATATCCACAGGGCCATCTTTCTCGATTTTTATCTTAGAGACGATACTGGGGTCGAGCATGATGCGAACGGTATCGATTCCAGCGGCTTCAAGGATGTGGCAAAGGGTATCCGCAACCCCCCAAGGATCGTCAGTTACAGCAATGACTTTGCCATCAATATCGAGAGGTGTGGTTGCTTCTGGTTGTACGTCCTCAGCCTCTACCTGCCATCGTCGCACACCTGTTGATTCGGGTTTTATCTCTGGTGACGGAGGTTCAGGTTCAGAAACCACTGACGGTTCATCGATTGTTGCTACTTCCTCTGTATACTGATCGCCTTGATCCAGATAGGCAATCATGTGATTGAGCGTGGGATGATTGCTCAAAACAAATGATTCGTCCACTGGCAATCCATAGAAATCACGAAGTTCAGCCATGATTTCTGCCTGTTTCACTGTATCGATTCCAAGTTCGCCCTCAAGGTCCTGATCCAATTCAATGAAATCCTCAGGATACCCGGTATGTTTGACAACGACGGAGATTACTTTGGCTGCGACAGCAGTCGATGAAGGTGAACTTGGCTGAATAATTGGCGATTCCTCTATTTCAGGTTCTGATACAGGTGTTGACTCAAGCGGGGTAGAAGGAACGACGGTAGATGCACCACCGCCAAGATAGGCAATCATGTGATTGAGCGTGGGATGATTGCTCAAAACAAATGATTCGTCCACTGGCAATCCATAGAAATCACGAAGTTCAGCCATGATTTCTGCCTGTTTCACTGTATCGATTCCAAGTTCGCCCTCAAGGTCCTGATCCAATTCAATGAAATCCTCAGGATACCCGGTATGTTTGACAACGACGGAGATTACTTTGGCGGATACATCATCGGAAGGCGGGGGGCTCTCCAGTTCAATCACTTCCTCGGTTACACTGGGTTCGGGTTGAGGGGGAGTAATAGATTCTGCTAGGGGACTAGAGGGTTTTTTCCCCCTCACAAACGTCGACCAAGGGTCCCCCTGAACTCCACCGATGATCATCTCATCGGGATTGATGAAAGCGACAAGTTTGCGCTGCAATATTCGCAGATCTGCAGTGCCACCACCTGCCTTCGATGCCCACTCAGCCACACGTTCACGATCCACTCTATCAAGGGTCGTTGCGATGCGTTTGAACATGCAAAAGGCCATCTGAGAACCAAAACCAGCACCATGTCTTACAACGTACTCAACGTCTACAGGACCGCCGGTAGAAAGACGAAGGTCGCCCAATTCGGGATCGGGTTCTTTGAAATTGGCAATAGGAGGGAATTCACCTTGACAAAGTCCGCGAATTGAAACCGCATCTTCAATTCCTGTAGCCATTGGATGGCCTGTGAATCCTTTCGTATTCGTGATGATAACCTTTGATGCACTATCACCAAAGGTCCGACGCAGTGCTTGAATCTCAGCCGCGGCAGAGCCACCACGAGGAGGAGTGGCCGGTTCATGAGACATGAAAGAGGTTCGAGAAGAAATCGTATGACGATTCAACCCCCAATCGCGTTCCATCTTGCTGATGAATGTGTCTAATGAGTCGGACACATGTTCAACATCAAGTCTGGTGGGATGGAATGCAGAATTGGCAAGATGCGCCCCTAGAAGTTCTACATACGGAGTGACGCCCCTCTCCATAGCGAGACTATTTCGTTCTAGAACGAAGGCAGCAGCACCCATTCCAGTCAACATTCCGCTTCGACGTGCATCGAATGGGACGCTCACTTCTTCCACGACATTTCCCATTGCATGGGCTCCAGCAGCAGTGAATCCAGGACCAAACCATGTCATCATCTCATCACTGCTTACATCATCAGCACTGATGATAATAATGCGGTCACAGCGTCCGGTTGTCAGCCAATCTTCCGCGATTGCAATTGCTGATGGTGTTGAGGCGCAGGCATTATTTATTGCAGTGTTCGGACCTCGAGCACCGATCAATTGTGCGAATTGTGAATGACCCATGGTGAGAACCTGCAGAAGGAAACGGCGATCGAAATTTCCTTTCTCATCTGCACCATTGTTCTGTGCATGACGCATTGCTTGCTCAATACCAGGGAAACATGAAGCGAAGATGACACCAGTTCGGTCACGTTCTGATTCAGGGAGATGCCAATGCTGAATGTGACGCTTGCCGGCTTTGTTGACCTGTTCGACTGCAATCAAAGGTAAACCTGCATCCTTGAGTGCTTCAAGTCCTGCTGCGATGGCCAAAGATGTCGTGATGTCCATAGCTTCAACAATCTTTGAATCCACACCGTATTGCTCTGCCAAATCGAAATGACCCTTGCGGCCAGCGAGTTGTGGAATCTGACTGAAATCATTGCAGGGAACAAATTCTGCAGAACCATCGGCGTGCTTGATTATTCGAACTATGTTGCGTTCCAAAAGACGTTGTTTGAGATCCTCTGAGAGTTCTGAAATAAAATTCTCTCCGCGAATGATTCGATCAAGTGAATCCGGTGCGAAAACTTCCTCCATTCCGGGCAGGCCCAGACTGATACCACTGAAAACGAAAGGATTGTTTCGGCGGACCGCCATTGGATCAGTTTGGAGTCCGGCTGAGTGTATTGTGGACCCCTGAACAAGGACAGGTGAACCTAGGGGAACTTCATCCAACCATTCAACCAATGCGGGAAGTGTCGTTGCATCTGTGTTGCCTTTGACTCGATAATTGGATTGAATCTTCTGATAGATTTCAGAAATCTTCTCTACACTCAATCCGATAGTCTCTAAATCGGTTGAACCATGAATCATCCTTACAGGGAATCCGCTAACCTCCGAAACAATATTTGCGATTGCGGATTCCTTCAATTTGCGACTCGCCTCATCCTGCTCTTCATCACTAAGAACTGGGTATGGCATATCTTGTAGGGTAGCTGTGTTGCCAATTCCCGCTGTTCCGGCAATGGGCACAACGACGGGTGTTGAGATCCGAACTCCAGCTTTGAAGGCATCAGTCAAAACATCGCTATCGGCCTCTGGCATCTTTGGAATACGGCCAGAGAGGGCGTGGACAGCGAGGGCAGCATGGAAAGAGGCGATGCCACCCACCTTGGGATGATTCGTGTTGGCGACAAGTTTCGGTTTGTTTTCGAATATCTGTTCTGCGAACAAAGCGAGGGCACGCTTGGGGCCGACTTCGACGAACAAACGCGCACCCCCATCATACATTGTCTCCATCTGTTGAATCCATTCAACAGCAGAAGCCATCTGAGGAGCAAGTTTGGCTAGAATGGCTTGCTTTGGGCTGCTGCCAGCGGGAGCAACATTCGGATACCAACCTCCATCGAAATTGGATGTGATTGGAATTTGGGGTAATCGAATATCCAATCCTTCAAGGAAATGGCGCAACGGCTCATTCGCCGGTGCAACTATTTGAGAATGGAAGGCGTGACTGGTCTGTAATTGTACACACGGAGTACCTGCTTCACCAAATGCCTTCATGACGCGTTTCATCGACTCTGTCTCACCGGCAATGACGGTCATTTTTGGACTGTTCTTATTGGCCGCAATGACGTAACCATCCTCCGCTTCCAATACCGCTACAATCTGTTCAAACGGAGCCGAGACCGAGGCCATAATCCCACAATCTGGAACCTCGACGCTGCCCATTTCAGTGCCCCGGGCAGCCACAGCACGAAGGGCTGAATCAAAATCGAGAATATCGGCAACCATCAAGGCAGCATATTCACCCAACGAATGGCCAGCAACCATGTCCGGTTCAAGCCCATGCGCCTTCATCAAACGATGCAGGCTTAGATCGGCAGTGAGCATGGCCGGTTGAGTATATTCTGTCTGTTTGAGTTTGAATTCAGCTTCCTTCTTTTCATCATCAGAGAGATTTTCACGAAGAACGAAAGATGACAGAGTTTCACCATCAAGAACTTCAATCATAGTCTGATCCGCTTCATCCCATGTTTCTCCAATGCATCGATATCGTTTGGACAGGTCGTGGGTCATGCCAACGTATTGGCTGCCTTGACCAGGATAAAGATGAGCGACCTTGGCCTGTTCTGGCAATGGAGCCGTGTCTGTAATCATCACCATTTGCTTGGCCAAGAAATCCCATTTCGAACGGTCATCAATCGAACTTTCTAACAAATCGAAGCGCTTTGAGAGTTGAGCCCAATCATTGGCCACTATAGCACATCTAATGCCTTCGGCAACATATCCCTTACTCGCCTCTGGCAAGGCCTTGGAAAGACGCTTGCCCTGTGGATTATCATCGAAATTTGAACCACTGAAAAGTTCACCACGGATGGTTGATAATATTATTTTCAGAGCATCTAAATCAGGTGCATTCGCCAGTAGAACCCCTCCTTCAATCTCCTTGAGTTCATAATGTGATAATGAGGCCGTGGAAGCGATTGAGTTCGGGGCCGATGCACCAGGATTCAACCAAGCATCTCGACGTGCATCAAATTCGTTCGCGAGAAGAGAATGGAAATCTCGATCGTAGGCTTCCAAAGCACAGTGGAAATTCGTTCCTCCGAAACCGAAGGAGGAGACTCCCGCTCGCCGAGGATGGCCGCTCGGAGTAGCCCACGGCTTGGACTCAGTAGGAACATAGAATGGATTCTGAGTCCAATCGATGTTTTCATTGGGTGTGGAGAAACCCGCACTAGGTGGAATCGTAGCTGTATCGACGGCTCGAATAGCCTTGACCAAACCGGCAATGCCAGCCGCTGCTTTGAGATGTCCAATCTGACTCTTAATCGAGCCCACAGCAACGGTCTGCCCAGCAGGAATGTTGTCGAAAGCAGTAGACAAACTGGCCATCTCAGTGGCATCACCAACCACTGTAGAGGTCCCGTGGGCTTCAATCAACTCGACGGTTGAAGATTCGTAGCCAGCCTGCATATATGCACGACTGACTGCTTGAACTTGACCACGGGTACTCGGTGCAGTTATGCCTTTTCCACGGCCATCGCTACTCGCACCGACGCCACGGATGACGGCTTGAATTGAATCATCATCTCGAATAGCATCCGAGAGGCGTTTCAGGGTTAGGGCGCCGGATCCTTCACCCATGACGAAGCCATTTGCCTTGGTATCAAATGGTGTGGAGTGAGTCGCTGATAGAGCACCGATGGCGCTGAATTTTGCAAAGGTTGAAGGATCCATCGTGCGGTCGCTGGCTCCTGCAATCATCATGTCTACTTGGCGTGTCTGTAGTAATCGACAGGCATCAAGAATCGCAGCGAAGGTGGAAGCACAGGCAGCATCTGTCGAATAATTAGGGCCTTGTAAATCAAGGAGATTGGCGACCCTCCCCGACACGACATTGGCGAGTTCACCCGGCATCGTATCTTCTGTAACAAGAGGAAGGCCAGCGAGAATAGCTTCCTTGAACGCGGTCTTTCCTTCATTGGGCATCCCTCCAGCTTCAACTGCGTGACGTGCGAACTGGTCGGCCCACACTCGGTGGTTGGATAAATTACGATTCTCACCGCCGAGGGCGTTTGCAAAGATGACGCCGGTTCTAGCCTTCGGCAATTCGCGAGCACCTTCACCCATGTATCCTGCATCTTCCAAGGCTGCCGCACTAACGGTCACAGCCCACAATTGGGTCGGATCAATCTGGGGCAGTGATCCAGGTGGAATTCTCCAGCGTCGCCAGTCGAATTCGAATTCTTCGACCCATCCACCGATTTTTGAGTAAGTTTTGTTCTCATCGACATTCTTTGGCCCACCTTCCATCCAAAAGTCTGAGGATATCCAACGATTATCAGGGACTTCCTTGAGTGATATTCTTGCTGACAAGATGTTCTCCCAGAATGCGTGAACATCGGGTGCATCCGGCAGCAATGCTGCGACACCGATGATGGCAATTGGTTCAAACGGATCCTGTGGAGGTTCGTCAAGAATTGTCAATATCTCGCCTCAGTCACTAATACTATCTGGAACCATCGTGCTGGAATATCCAGCATCGACGTGGATTACTTGTCCTGTCACGCCGGATCCAAGCGAGCTGGATAGCCAAACTGCACAACCTGCAACGTCGTTCTGATTGACATTACGTCGCAGTGGTGAATTGCGTTCTACATGGTTGAGAATATCATCGAATCCCGGAATACCACTAGCTGCCAAGGTTCGAATTGGTCCAGATGATATTGCATTGACACGATGACCATCCTCACCAACCCGCATAGCCAATTCACGAACCCATGCCTCAAGAGCAGCCTTGGCAATGCTCATGACACCATAATTGGGAACATAACGTGTGCTGGCAGCATACGTCAGGGTGACTGTGGATGAATTCGGACCGAGATGAGGGAGGGCATGACGCATCACGCGTTGCAGGGAGTGAGCCGAGATTGTCATCGCGATGTTGAGGGCTTCCTCTTCGACGAACAGCATATGTCGATCAAAACATTCCTTCGGTGCGAATCCGATAGCATGGATGACGATGTCGGCCTTGGATCCAGGTGCGGCCTTCTGCCATTCATGGAAAAATTCGGTTGTGGTCTCTTCGGAGGCAACATCGATTGGGTAGAATGCTTCAATCGCCTCAAGTTTGTCCTTGAGTTGGAAAACACGGCTCATGAATCGCTTCTGATATCCGAGTATGAGTTTGCAACCGGCCTCCGCCAAACTATTGCAAATTGCCCAAGCGATTGAATCCTCAGAGGCAACGCCGAAGACCAGTGCAGTTTTTCCTTCAAGTTGCAGCATGAAACCACTTTCAGCCCTATGGGCTGTGGGCTTCGACCGCCGACAGGTTTTGAGGGTGCCCCTCAGAAGTGACCCTACGGGTCAAATTCACCATATAGTGAACTGGGCCAGACATATTGAACATTGTGCATCAATTCTGCAATGTACTCTGGATTTTCGTGCTCAAGCATTGAAGATACGAGGGCATGGGTGCGTTTCGGCACGGTTTTCGGGCCGAGGACTGCTCCAGGGCGAGAAAGGTCATCCAGATAGTCGGTCTCCATGGTCCAAGTAGACGAACAATGTCGATGTGTTTCCAACAATGTTGACAAGCAATCTTTGCCCATGCTGACTGATGATGACAAACCATGCGTGAACAAAGAACTGACATCGGCTGGAGCATAATGGTGAACTGCACGTTTGCGTTCCAAACCGGAACGATCACAGATGGCAGCCAATTCTGCATTGGTTTGCGCTCCATTATCCTCGACGTGTAATTGAATTGGCACACCTGCCTTAGAGGCCATGTGCATGACTATCTCCAATTGTTCATTGGCAGCACCCCAGATCTCATCTGACACAGGATAATGGGGGCGGCCAACTTCACCCAAAGCAACAGCATCACCTTCCGCACAATATTCCAACGCCAGTGCCACCGAATCGATATGAAGTTGAGTTGCACTCTCAATGCCTAGAATGTGAATCTGTTTCTCCCAGACAACAGGGTGAGGACCAAGGATTACACGAACATCGATTCCAACCTCTCGGCGAACTGCATCCGCCATATCCAATGTACCGATGTAGGCTTGTTTGACGGCGTCAAGAGATTCAGGTAATTTGTTGGGGAACCCGGGCTTGTGAACCAAGCAAAAATGTGTGCCACCTGCATTGGCAAAATCCTGCGCCGCGGCGAGCCCTCGAGCGTTAATATCCAGATGTAGATGAGTATCCCAAATGGGGCCGGTCCATCGACCCTCGACGATTGTCATGTGCATCAACCCAATAGATTCTCATCGGAAAGTCTCTGCTTCCATCGACGAGCGGCCATTGCGACCAATTTCACATGACGAGCCTCGGTTGCAATTCCGCGACCATTGCGGAACAACAGCATCTGTATCTCGTGCCGGGTGTCGTTGATCCTTAGGCAATCCAGTTCACTATCCATGGTTGCTTCTGGGTACAAATCAGGAACTCCTTCGAGGGAAACCCGCGACTCAAAATCAAATGAGGCGACCACAGGCCCGACTTCAAAGGTCATTCCAGATTCAGCTTCTCCAAGACGCAAGAGTACCTCTTTTGCAGCGAGGTGGGCCATGTCCTGTTTACGACATCCATGAACAATGATTCGGCCATCATTATCGACCAATAGTGTTGCACGTGGAGCCACTAAAGATAGGGTGACGTATCGTCCACTTCGCTTTCCTCCAATCTCATCGACCACACGTTGAGGGTCTAGAGGTGAAGCAGGGATGAATCTGAACAATTGATTCTCAACACGTGCTTCTGTCATTCTTCCTCCTCCTCGACATGTTCTGGTAATGGGGAACTTTCCAGCGCTGAATGGATGCTGGGCATCCAAGCCTGCATGACTGGCACTAGGAGCACAGGTGTGCTCGCATCATCAACCTGCCCCCCGTAAAGCGTTCCCAATGCACCACGAAGACGGGAAGCCAAACGCAAATCTCTGCGTGATTGCAACTCAGTTGAAAGAACCGATTCCGAGCGATTCCACCAAGCGGCAGCTAATGCGCTGGCTTGTGCCAAACCATGGGCTTTTGCATCATCACGCACCGATTTTGGAGGAGTAGTACAACGCATGGCTTCACGTAGCATACGCTTCCAAATTCTACCACTGAAAATAGAACGTGCCAAATGGCGTAGACGAACCATTTCATCTGCGCAATCTTCGACCCATTGGGTCCATTCTTCATCTTCGGGCTCAACGAAGAATACCGGTCTGCTTCCAGTTCCTGACGGGCTCTCGGCGGCTTGAAACAGACGACGAGGTTCTGGGTCTGGGAAGCGACAGGTCTGGATTGAGTCAATCGATGAATGACCGAGCATCATTCGGGCCAAGGTACCGCCACTTGAAGCGATGGAATCACGATTAATGCCAGGGGATGCCTTCTCTTGTTCTGCTTGATCATCCCAGATTTCGGATTCATCATCAGGAAGAAGGAACGCCAAACCATGCCAGTCACCTGTAGTTCGACGAAGTGAATCAGTCAGAACGACATTCGGTAAGAAGGGCCACAAACGGATGATGCCACCGCAGGGGTCCTCCCATTCAATTGGCGACCAGCTCAAGGGCGCCGAATCGGTCATCGGTTCAACCTCATTCTTGACTAGCGAGCCAATCTTCAAGTTGCTGTACATTCCAACCTTGATCGAAGTAGCCTTGTATTGTGGCTTCATCCCAGAAGGGGAACTTCTCCTTTGCAATATCCATCGGACTCTGTGCTACAACGGCGGCGGCTGGCGGAGCTCTAGAAGCACCAGGTGGGCCTCTTCGGTCGCCAGCTCGAGTGGCTGGAGGACCGCGACTTTGCATCGGTTCGACCGCTTGTCCAGTTGGCAGGAAATCATCCTCTTCGATGTATTCTAGTTCATCGTCCTCAACGGTTCGATTGAGTACGAGAATAACGACTACAATGGCGACAATCAGCAGAGCAACGACGCCGGCGAGGCCGACCATCATCATGGTGTTTCCACCTTCTTCATCCTCGACGTATTTTGCCACATTGAAGGCTGGAATACTCGCAATTTCATCATCGTTCATATCCAATATGACGTAACTGACATTGGTTGCAGGATTCGGGAATTGTTCCATCTCAATTCGCCATCTCGCATCCTCTTCCGGTTGAACACTGAATGGACAGATGTAACTGACTGGAGAACTGGCTTCACCACTAATCCACGTTACAATTTGAATCTCAAGAGTGCCTTCCTTATTCCCATCATTCTGGAAATCTACCAAGAGATCAAAATCACTCTCAGCCATCGGTCTAGCAACGGACATGTCGACACGTGTAACAGTGAATTGTGCAGATTCGTAAGCCAAATCGTATGTTCCAGCACCACTGTTCAGTGAATTACCGAAGGAGCCCGCACCATTGATGGTCTGACCCGCAGAATCATGGCCAGTCAACCAGAACTTAACAATCACGTTTTCCATGTCGCCGGGGACAGGTTGCGTTGAATCCCATAGATCAAAACAAGTCGATGTTGCACGGATTCGGCCTTGAGATGATTCAAGGAACAATGGGGTACTCTCCCATCCCTGTCCATCGTCGAATACATTCAGATATTCGGTCCAATTGTACTCGAATCCACCTACTTCCTGAGTCTTGTAGAACATCCAGTTCAAGGATACTGAAGTGGTGTCCATACCTTGTAATTCGTCGATAAGAATCTCGGCGTTAAGACAACCCATGACAGATGAAGAGATACTCCCTTCAATGGTCTCACCCGATACAGAATTGGACAGGTCCCACGATCCGAATACAGCATCTGGCCTGTCACCATCAACCTTGATGATAAATGAGCGCGAAGGTGCGGGTGTATTGTCAACAGCACCATTGGGTAAACCGAGTAATTCCAAAGTGTAACTATACTCATTTGTGGATGATGCAGCGGAAACCACCAATTGGAAGGAACCGTTCTCAAAGTCATATTCATTCACATCAACGAGGGCGGGAGAATAGCCACTATCCGGTAATCCTGCAGGATAAAGTGGTGTTCTGGTCACACGTAGCATTAATGTAATCTCTGGACTGACGAAAATCAAATCGTTCATCCCTGCGCTGAATACATATCTGCCTTCGATAACCAAGATGTCGCCTTGATAGACAAAACCACCTGATGATGTGCCGACACCATCTGTTGAGAAGCCTGAGGTGTCGTCAACTGAGAAGGTCGTCGTATCCAGTTCAATTCCACTAGAGTAGGACCAACGTTGCGGGTTTCGAGACGCACTGATGTGAACTTCGTTGTTGTTCAGATCCTTGTCCTTCATTCCTATATCTGGAGTCTTCACGCCACCTACATACGACAACGGAACCGACCATTCCATTCGAATTGGAACGTCAAGTGTGAATTGTTGTTCGAACGGCGAAATCAACACGTTTCCTTCGCGAGTGAGCATACGAGGCTTGATGCCTGTGTTTTCGTAATCGTCGAGAATCTCAATCCAAGTACTGTCAGTCCAAGCCGTATCATTCTGAGGAGAGTAAATAATCTCTATACAGCCGTCTGGGTCGTAGGTCTGAGTCATAGCAGGATTGCAGATTGACGGGTTCATCGTGATTCGGATTGTCTCAATGTCTTGCCAACCGTTGTCATCCTTTCCATCAACCAACAAGTGGTAGATGTTACCGGCATAGATGGAACGATTGTTTTCATTCAACATCGTGCCATGAGAATCCGAAATGTGGAAGGCCTCGACCAATGGTGTGCGGCTTTCCATGGCAATGTATGTGACCATGTCCTCGTGGATTCCAGCCCCACCACCATCAATCTGGTTGCCGCCAATGTCTGAACCAGAGACAAACAAACTGACCATTTGGGGTGGGTCGATACCGCTGTTCGCATAATCACTGATGCACTCACACGGGTGGTCGATGAGATAGTACGACGTATCAGATTCCGTCTGACGAGTGATGTCAATCTGAGAATATTCATTCAGTTGTGCTTCTCGATCCATTTCACCCGTATCGGGGCTCACGTAAGTCGGGACGCCAGGACAGAGGCCATCAAGACCACAATCATCGGAGGCCTCGACCCAATAATTGAGGGTCAATGTCTCTGGTGCCACAGGCAGGTCCTGTGCTGCAATTCTGAACTTCTGATTATTGCTTGCCCTTACCCAAGTATCGTCAGTGAGGTCACGCCAATCTCCTTGCACGCTGAACACAGATATGTTCAGCATATGTGGTGCGAAAGGATCGAGAGTGATTGTAAATCGAATTGCGCAATCACTGTCCGGGTTGAAACTTGCAGGTGGGCACAAATAATCTCCATCGGTATAGTTGGAGATGAGCAATCGATACTGCTCAACCCCAGCCTCAGATGCAGGCAAGTTGGGTTGCCATGAATAATCGCCATCGATTGAAGCGGGTGTGGAATCAACAAACAACCAATCCTCAAACGTGAGTTCAGATTGGTTGCGTTTCTCCAACTTAACCATGTAACTGTTAGGGTTGGGTGCGATATCCAAATCTTCGTAACGAATGTTGAAATCAAGTGTAATCGTGTTGCTTGAGAATGCATTGTTCAAATCGATCTGTTCAACACCACCATGATTGAATAGATGGAAATCGGTCATTCCTGCGTCATTCTCAACAGCATTACCGTAATCGGGCGCAATCAGATTACCTGCTGGCAGACCGCTTACCCCTGTGTTGGATATCACGGCTGCGTATAGGCGCACATTGGGCGTGTCATCCCATGTGGGGTTGACGCGGAAGCGCCAGTTGAGTTGCTTTCCACCAGACGAAGCGTCGGTGGCCAAAGATTGTAAGGACATGAAATCGATATTGTCGTCGGGGTCACTCTCTTCCCAGAAACTGCCGTTTGATAAGTCCCATCGCAACTCCATGTTTCCGTTGGCCGTCTCAAACAGAAGGCTTGCTCCACCCAAGGTCTGACCAGTGGATGCATCAACATCGTGTGTGGTCACAATCTCAATGATGTCACCATTAGGATACATACCTGTGATACCACCATCATCGTACGTTGAATCATAACCACTCGTCGTTGAGATTGAAAGCGAAGACAGCGAGATTGAACCGCCGGAACCTCCAATGATTCTCATCGGGACAATCACATTTCCAGTAGCACCACCGCTGCTTGCCAAAGCAACACCTTGGTTGAGCTCGCGTGCGATGTTGTTGGAGCTGCTGATTGCACGTTCCCAGTCATAGATGATGTCGATATCACGGAATGTGATGCTCGCACCAGAAGTGGACATGGTAGCATCGATACTAAGTCGGAACAAGCACCATTCGTTGCCGTATCCATCCACCCAAGCAACAGGCACCAAGGGATTGTCTAACAGGCTCTGTACGCTGTCGTGAATGGATGTCAAAGGACTCTGCGGGTATGGAATGAGGGTAGGTCCCTCATCGATTGTACCAAGGCTGACCTCTTCGGTTCCACTGATAAGTGACAAATCAAATTCGCCGATTCCGTTGTTCTCAAAATTCAACTCCGCGTAACTCAAAATAGCGCCTTTCGGCAGAAGGAACGGTGCGCCCTCTCCGTGGAGACTGATGTCCAGAGAAATGGTACGTGAAGGAGATCCTTCATTCACGCCATTGACGACACCAGTGCGGAACATGTCCTGACGACCGAAGCGGCCGAAGCCTGGATCGGTCATCCCCCATTCGATATCACTATCCGCGGCAACATCGAGAGTGATGCCCCGCGAATGGTGGGCAAAGCGATATTCGACGTGGAATGATGAAACCTCACACATCGAAGTGTAATTTGCCAACACACCTAACGTGAAACTCGGAGCTGTGAGTTCGGTCCACTGATTGTTGGTCAGTTGAATCGCGGATTGATCTGAATTCAAACTCATGCCCATGATAAAATTGGGGCCACCACAATTGTCCACGATTATTGGCTTCATGGCGATAACAGGCATTGAGAAATCAGAACGTACGACTGGGGTCGAGGACGAAGGATCTTGGATTGTGGATGATATCATTACAGTCGAGCCTTCGCCCATGGCTGAGGTCCATTTGTCACCACTGTATATTCCACCATCCCAGTATACACCCTCAGTATTATTGAAATTAGTACCAATGATGGTACCCAATTGGAATCCATACAAAATAGGCGTCGAAAGTCTGGCTGAACCAGAACCAAATGTGAATTTGAAATCGATTAGAGGGTACGTATCTGCATTGATATCCCACAATTCTATGAGGCTACCTTGAAGATTCGACATCGAGTTTCCATTTCTATCAATGACGATGTTGCCTGTTGATGCATCGATAACATCAACGCCGAAATCAGCAGATGCGGATTTGCGCAGTTCAAGATTTAGAAGGCCGTAGCCATCAGGAAATCCAGCTTGACCCGAAGATTGTGGTGCGAACGAACTCAATACGACATCACTCTGAGCAGGCAGCGGGTCACCGACACGAACACCATCGATATACCAACCAGCATTAAAGAACTCCTCAGGGAATGCACCCTGTCGTGGATTGACTTCGTGGACGAACAAGAGTTTGACGTATCTACCTGCATGCGTAGAAAGGTCGATTCGAATATCCGACCATCCATTCGGGGAGTTCGAGGTTGTTGTTCCATTTCCAGCAAGGACGTAATCACCGAGGCTAGGACCATTGGCCCCAAGGTAATCGCACTTCCCCGAGGGAACTTGGTTTACCGACGAACCCAATTGATACAGACCATCACCCGCAGAGATTCCAGTAGTTGCACCGATATCGAAGGGAGTGAAAACTGCATTCTGGAAATCGGCATTGTTTGTAGAATTCTGTACGGCGACATAGGCACAATCATCGTAGTAGTACGTCGATGAACCTGATGATGCTTCCCGATAGAACATCGAATGGAAACTTTGGAAGGAAAGATCTGCTTTTCCAGGGTGAACAAAAAAGGAGGCACTGGTGAGAACCATGTTGTGTTCTCCATCGGGTAGATTAGCGGTATAATCTGGATTTTCAAAATCCGTTCCCCAGCACCAATCACCGACACCACAACCTAGTCCAGGTAGGACGTTATTATCTTGGTGTGAATGCCCCCAATTGGCCACCAACGGAGGAATACCTTGTTCTGGACCGGCAGACCAGCCCTCGGGATTGGCTTCAAAATCAGCGTTGTAACCTTGACTAGTAAGTTTCAGATATTCTTCGTTTACCGTGAAATCAATGCTGGAAGAGAATTGAGTCATTCCGCCGTTGTAAATAGGATTCCAGATTTCCCCATTGGCGACAAGAGAACTGTCAATGGTTTGAACATCATCATGCTCAGCATAATCTGTTCCGACTATGAACCCTGCTGCATTGACTGTTTCACCGGCTGGCATGCTGATGCCAGCCGTCAAATCATCGCCCCAAATTCCTTGATTACGTAGTTCGACATCCACTTCGGAATTACCATTGGCGAATGTGCTGATCGTAGCAGCATGAACCATGGTGGTCGAGAATAACATCAAGCAAATCATGGCCAGCGATAACGTACGCGTTCGGGTTGTCATATCATGTCACATCCAAGATAAACCACGTAGTGGTTCTAAACTGGCCACTCAAGGCCCGCATATAACACCCATGATTCGTTGGTTGGCCCCGTAGGGGGCCAAACAAAGAATTATGCGGAACTCAATGACCTGATTCGCAACGATTTGAGGCAATCCTCTACCAATTCATCTAGGCCACCTTGTGCATTCTCGTTTCGGCGTAAACGATTCAGGTCTGCAACCGTAGTTGGCCTATTTGGCCCGAGGGCATCACACAATTCTGGCCCTGCAGCAATGTCATAGGTTCCCAATTCACGCGCTTCATCGATGATTTCTTGCTTATCCAATCCAAGTAAAGGTCTCAATATTCGCAGGCTACTGGCTTCCTCTACTGCACCTAGATTCCCTAGCGTTTGGCTGCTCACTTGACCAAGATTCTCACCAGTGAGTATAGCTGTCGCACCAACTTCGATTGCAATCGAACTCCCGATGGCATTGAAAAGACGTTTCATGTGAACAAAATAATCCCTATGAGCCGCTGGTTCAGTGAATTTCGCCAGGGTCTCTCCCACGGTGACAACACGAAGATTTGAGTCAATGGAACCCGAAGATTCTAGATTTTCAATGAGATGTGACAGGCTTGCAGCAGTCTTGTCTTCGGCCTCAGTACCGGTGATAGGTTCTTGAGAGCAATGAACGGGGACGATGCGCCAACCTGAGCGGGCCATCCGTGAAACGGCGACAGGGGAATCAATCCCACCCGAAACCAGAGCGATGCAGATGCACTCGTTGGCCATGATGCTGCGCAGTGTTTGACCCCCATAATGGGATGGGTCGGATAAAACGGGGTGACAGCCTCAAGAGGGAGTGGCGTCGCCCAAGGTTTGGAGATAGATATGTCCGGCCCCTACTCGACCGAACCTGTGACCAAAATCGATGAAGTGTTTCCTCAGGATACGAATGCCTACAATACGCTCTTCGGGGGTCGATTGATGAGCATCATGGATACAGCGGCCGGCATGGTTTCGAGTAAATTCGCACATCGTGAATTCGTGACTGTTTCAGTGGATGCGTTGAAATTCAGAAGGCCGGCATTTCAAGGCGATCTCATCAAAACCACGGCTCGAGTGGTACACACAAGTACTCACACCGCAGGGGTACACGTCGTTGCAAAACGATTGGACCGAAGTGAATGGGTGACTGAAGAAATTTGTTCGGGATTTTTCTTCATGGTCGCCATCGATTCTGAAATGAAACCTATTCCAATCCCACAATTCACTCCAAATGGAGAAGAGGAGCAACGGATGTGGAATTTGGCTCAGGCAGCCAGAGATGCAATGAAATCCGCTGGGCAGTAATCATCAATGGACGGTTGAAGACCATGCCCGTACTGAACGTCGCTTTTGTTGGCTCAGAAGAATTCGCCAGAACACTGGCAAAGAAAGGAGACGTTCGCGATATTGAATCCTATGTCCACAAAGAAGTGGTTGACGGACAAATTCGTATTCTCTCATTGTTGAGACCACTGCGCCACCCTGAACGACTTCGCCCCTTGCTCAGCGTCCTCAATGTTGCAAAAGCAGGCATTGTAGAGATTGCCAAGGTAGATGCGGCACTTGGAGAAGTACTCGTTGCTTTCGGGGCAGCCGATATCGCGATTGGACATGCAATCATCTCACCTGAAGAGGGTGGATGGGTCGACCCGGAACAGATCCGCGTAATCCTTGATCAGGCTGGCCTTGCAGGTTGGATATTACACGAGGAAGTACCTGATGAACATACACTCCGTAATTCGTTGCTCTCAACACTGAGTACAGGGGATGAGAATGAACCTCTGGTCATACCGATTGATCAACATTTCAATGTCAAAGGTGTGGGTTTGGTCGCGATTGGTTACGTACAGGCAGGAACTGTTTCCAAACATGATGAGATTCACGTGCTTCCAGCTCAGGAGAATGGCATCGCACGTAGTTTGCAGGTCATGGATGATGATGTAGAACAAAGCATCGCTGGGGATAGAGTGGGTGTGGCTCTTCGCAATATAAGAGAGGAAGCCCTTCATCGGGGTTGCATATTGACACATGTGGATGGGGATGCTTTGGTCTGTCACAACAGTTCGAAATTCCTCCTGTCTCCTGCCCCATTTCAAAAACGTCTACTCTCAAAAGGAGATGTTGTTCACGCAGCGGTTGATTTGCAATTCCAAGTAGGGCGGATAACCGAGATAGATCCGACAACATGCTATATTACAGTTGAATGGGAACAACCACTTTGGATTCAAAAACGAGAGGCTGCACCTATAATTATAGTCCAATTGGATGCCGGAAATATGCGTATTATGGGTGTTGGACAAAGCATCGTGCCCGCGTGAGAGTAAGACCACTAAATTGTGGGTCTTAAGGTGATGATTGCCAATAAACTGTATAAGCAGCAAGTTGCGCTGACGTTCTGGGATGCATCAACAGGAGGGACCTTTTGGGGTTCAGCCTGAGCAGCGTGGGAACGAAATCCTCGCAACGTTCAGGCTGGCCGGAGTAGGCGGAGGCATCAAGGGTCTCTTGAACGAAAAATCGCTCCTCTTAGAACGTCGTGACGGAAAGGGTCTTCGTCTCGACATCAATACAATTCGACGTGTTCGCCACCACCATATTCCTGTGATACCTCAGGGTTTGACATGGATGGGATTCATCACACTGATTCTGGCGGCAAGGGTGCTCTCAGGTCCGATTCAGCTCTATGCTCTTGGAATTGGAGCGTTCACCATATTCGGATGGTTGTTGGGACGTAGACCAACTCTTTGTATCGATACGAAACAAGGTGACCGACACATCCTACATGGTCCAGATAGCCTGCTATTACGAACTCAAATGATGATTAATCGTCTCTGTGAAGGAAAGACATTGGAAGAAGCGAGAGAAGGATTGGACGAGATTCAACTCAATCCAAATTTCCCCTCGATTTCACCATTGGAAGCAGTCAAAGTTGAGGCCGCAGCCATTCAAGCAGAACGTGTTGAAGAGGCTGAGCTTTTGCCGGAGATTGGAATCTTCGATGAAGCTGATTTAGAGCAAGCACTCAAGGCAATGTATCATGGGGGCGCAGGAGAAATTCCGCAACCCATGTCTACTGAAACCGCATCAACTGTCAATTCATTGCCTCCGACTGAATCATTCCCTACGGACAGCCCAGCAGATCAAGCAGGCCGGGGATTGTTGGATCGGGCTAGAGATTCATTGCAGGCTGTTCGTTCTGAGAGTGATGAATGGAATCAACAGCAGAAACTCGATAGTTGGTCAAGGCCTTGGGAACAACCAGTAGTTGAAAATACAGTCAGTCAACCTTCGGGCGATTCCGCCTATGAACGAACCTGGGGCAGGGACGAACCCCAATGGTATAACGAAAAACAATCTGCTCAGGAAACGCGAATCCAGTCGGCCCTTTCTGAGGCAAAAGAGGAAGGAGGTGGGTTCTTCTCTGGATCAATGTTCGACGACCCAACGCCATCTCAGACAACTGAATCCGGAATCTTTGGGAATTTGTTCGATTCTCCAGCCCCTTCACCCACACCTCAGCCTGTTGCAAACCCCAGGCCTAACCCCACGTGGTCGGGCCAAGCCATTCGAGAGGCAATGCCTACATCCAGTGCGCTTGCAACAACTCTTCCTGAACCGACCCTGCATGCACTGCGTGAAGAGTGTACTCCTGGTGTGGTCGCAGCGGCTCGAGTTGCAATTCCGGAGCCTGAACCACAAGCAACCTCTGTCAGCCAACACAATCTTGAGGAATTCCCGGCCCTTGGTGCATTGCTGAGAAACTCACCGAAGAAACGGCTACGTAGCTCAATTCCACCCAAAGAAGGACGATTCGCGAAACTAGTGAGTGCGCTAATTCGAACGAATGCCAAGCCCATCAGAAAGGCGGTGCGACCTGTAAGAATCGAGGGGGATGATTATGCAGAAATTTATGGCGATGATGATGGATTCGGTGATGGACAATATCGTGAACTCTCACTTCGCTCAGGTCAAATTCTTCGCCTTCGGGCAGATCAAGATCATCAAGCCGAAGTTGCGGAACGAATCAGAACGCTTTCGAAGTCTTCCGGCGGTGCCTTGGCTGATGATGATGCGGATGCTCTCATCGAACGCCTATCGGCTAGCGGGGATCTTGCCCCCATTGCCAATTTACTCAAGGTGGCTGATTCAAAGCAACTTTCCTTCGGACAACTTGCGAGTACTTCGCCACCTAAGGAAGCGCCCGGCCATCACGGAATCGCTAGACTCGGCTGATTAAATCAACCCGACCATGCGCCGATAAGCATCCAATCTGGCATGGTATTCACCTCGGTCCAATCCAATCAAGGCATCCGTACCGAAAGCAGAAATCGTGAATGATGCGGTCACCGTAGCATGCACCAGTGCATTGTGCAATTCATCATAAGACGGTTGAATATCCTCTGATTCGGACAGGAATGTCAGCAATGTTCCGGCGAATGAATCACCACATCCAGTTGGATCAACAATGTCAGATGTAGGGAACGCAGGAAGGGTCATGAGACCATTGTCTGTAATCGCGACACTACCATGTTCGCCCTTTTTGATGATGAGAATCGAAGGACCAGGTCCAGCCTCAGTGCCTCCGGTGAGGGCGCTACCATCACGAATCGAGTTGCCGGCTCGAATCAGATTTTCATCCTTTGCAATCATTCGAACCTCCGAGTCATTTAGAATAGCTAAATTCACACGCCTCAATACACCTGATAGTTCCTCAAACGCGATGTTAATCCAAAGATCCATTGAATCTAAGGCAATGAATTTCGCCCCTTCGCACTGATTCAGAACGTGAGATTGAATCGAGGGGTGATTGTTTGCTAAGAAGAGGACGCGAGGCGACCACCAAGCGGCTGGAACTTTGGGTTCGTATCCATCGAGAACGTTCTGTTGTGTTTCGATGGTGATGGCCTGCCCCATATCTCCTTCATATCGACCATGCCAACGGAATGTTCGGCCACCTTCAATAATCTCGACGCCGTCAAGGTTGAGACCAACTTCACGAAGAAGATTGGAATCATCTTCCAGGAAATCGTCTCCAACAGCACAGACTAAACCAACGGGAAGCGTTCCACCGGGGTCTAATCTTCGACTAGCATGAAAGGCCGCAGCAATACCAGCAAATGTTCCAGAACCACCCAATGAATTGGTGACGTTGCCTACTTCCGTCTCAAGGTCATCATACGCGAGGCTTCCAACAATGACGATGTCCATGATCTCACCCTAGCAGGTTGGGATGGTTCTCTAGATATTGAATTGTCACATCGCGTGCGATGAAATCCGGTTCATCCAAGATGGCCTGATGCAATGGGATTACAGTTTCAACTCCAATGAGTGTTGTCTCAAACAAGGCGGCCTTCATCTTCGCAATCGCTTCATCGCGATTCTGACCCCAAACGATGAGTTTCGCGAGAAGTGAGTCAAAACAACCGGGCATTTCGTAACCGATGTGAGCGTGCGTATCAACCCTGACCCCTCTGCCACCGGGGAAATGGCAATCCCACAGTTTCCCGGGCGATGGAACGAAATTATTCGGATTTTCTGCATTCAGCCGGCATTGGATGGCATGTCCTGAAAATTGGATTTCTTCTTGAGATAGGGGAAGAGCCTCGCCCGCAGCGACACGAATTCCCAATTTCACCAGATCGACTCCAGTAATCATCTCCGTAATCGTATGTTCGACTTGAACTCGAGGATTGACCTCAAGGAAGTAGAATTTGCCGTGTTTATCTCGTAGAAATTCAAAGGTGGCCAATCCACGATACCCAACAGCACGAGCACCTTCACAAACCCTAGATCCAATTTCGGTACGTACTTCCTCAGAAAGCCAAGGACCCTCCTCAAGGAGTTTCTGATGACGTCGTTGAATCGAGCAGAAACGTTCGCCAAAGTGAATTGCATCTTCTCCATCTGCCAGAACCTGAAACTCAATATGCTGGGCCCCTTCGATGAATTTCTCAACAAAGACGCGATTGTCCCCAAATGCAGATTGGGCACGAGATTGACACAGTTTCAGAGCCGATTCAAACTCGCTGGCCTGATGGACAATCTGCATTCCAATTCCACCGCCACCTGCAGCAGCCTTGATGATGACAGGGTATCCAATCTCATCAGCCAACTTGCTTGCTACTTGGGCATCATCAACGGCCTCGTCACTTCCCCGTGCAACGGGTAGACCAGCGGCTTCCATGGCTTTCCGGGCCTCGATTTTATCCCCCAAGAGGGAGATTACATCGGCACTTGGGCCAATGAAGGTGATGTCTTCCTCCTGACATCGCTTTACAAATGCAGCATTCTCAGCCAAGAATCCATATCCAGGGTGAATGGCTTCTGCTCCCACATCCTTTGCAGCCTGAATGACGGCTTCATAATCGAGATATGAATCCAAAGGGTTGGACCGATAAAGTGGAATGGCGTAATCCGAAAATCGAACAGGGAGAGAAAGTCGATCCTCTCTACCATGGACAATGCAAACTTCAATGCCGAGTTCTCTGAGGGCCCGACTTATTCGAAGCGCAATCTCACCTCGGTTGGCAATCAAGACGCGCTTGAACATGAATGTCGGCATTCGCGACCGGTTCAAAGGCGTGCCGCATCCGCCTTTAGGGCGGATTCTCTCAGTAGACGTCGCGCAAGTAGCGCTTCTCTTCTCTCATCATAGTCTGTTCGACAAATTGCTTTGCATCTTCCTCAGAGAGTCCGCCTTGCTCAATACAGATGTTAATCAGCGTAGAATGAACATCCCGTGCCATCCGATTCTTGTCACCGCAGACATAGAAGTAACCACCATTGTCAATCCAGTCCCAGATTTCTGCAGCATGACCAGCCATCAGATGTTGAACATAGACCTTCTCAGGACCTTCTCGAGACCATGCCAAATCGAGTTTGTCAATCGTTCCATCCTCCACGAATGCTCCGATTTCATCCCGATAAAGGAATTCGCCCTCTTCAGTCCAATCACCAAAGAATAGCCAATTTCGGCCCGTGGCACCATCCAACTTTCTCTGTTGTAAGAATGCACGGAATGGAGCGATGCCGGTTCCTGGACCAACCATGATGATGTCTTTGGATCCATCCCCTGGGAGAATGAATGACCGGGTCGGTGACATGAATACGCGAACATTGCTTGTACCTTCAGGAACCCGATCTGCAAGATAACCAGTAGTCAATCCGGTTTTTGTTCGTCCTTGACCTTCGTATCGAACGATTGCAATAGTCAAGTGAACGGTCCCTAGTTCGAAATCAGGAGAAGATGCAATCGAATAGAGGCGTGGCTTCAAACGGTCGATTTGGTCAACGAAATCTTGGCCACTAAATCCTAGGTGGCCAAAGTCATTGAGAACATCAATATAATCGCGAGCCCAGAGATAATCAGACATCGCTTTGTCATCAGAACTCAAGGAGTTCCACTGTTCAAAGGCTGGATCAACATTGCTCCCAATTGGGCTGAACCCATCGGGATAATCATCATCATCACCTGACCATGACCAATGCATGGTTGCTTGTCCTGAATCAACAGATGTTCGGATACGCTTGACAATTCGAATTTCGGAGGGACCACCAATGACTTCGAATTTATTGCCAATACTGGCAACAAATTTCCTATTGGCCTGATGAATTTCGTAATGATTAGAGAGAGCATCTAGTAGCGTAATCGCTCCAACGTGAGTTTCAACAATTTCATCAGCATCAGCGCCGAGTGCAACGATGACATCATCCACTAATTCCGAAGAAGTGACTGGGATAATCCCCAGCGCATCTCCGGCTTTGTAGGTCAAACCTGAGTTACCCAAGTCGAATACAAAGTGACGTGTTTCCTTTTTGGAACTCTCTCCATTCAGAATGTGATTCACAGTGACCGTTGACTCGTAGGGATTCTTTGCGCTCCATTTCGCCATAGAATCACCGTGAGCCATACCCGGATAGAGAGAGGTGATGTGGGCGCCTCGTCTTTCGTATTTCAACCAAAGGGGTAAGACGCTAGCCATCTTGAGTATTCTCTGCGGAAAAGCAAGGCGCAAACTTGACCTTTGTCAAATGTTTGGAGGAGTTGAGGGGAGCCAATGGTAGAGATTACATTTCTTGGAACGGGGAATGCTTTCTGCCCCACCGGGCGGCTTCATTCTCTCGTACTTATCGACGGAAATATGCTGGTAGATGCACCACCGACCATCATACCTCAACTTCGTCAACATGGAATCTCACCGGCTGAAATCACAGATTTATTCATCACGCACTGGCATGGAGATCACACCTTCGGACTACCATTTCTTCTATTGGAGCGAAAATGGATCTCTGATCGTCAAGCCGAGAATAGATTGATGATTCATGCTCATGAGGGTGGTGAAAAAAGGCTGAATCTACTCTGTGAATTGGCTTATCCTGAATCATTGGATGACCTGTTTTGGGTCTCACACCATACAGAGAATGGAGAAGCTCAAGGGTGGAAATTTGAGCGGTTTGAAGTTTGCCATAACCCTGCAACAGAACCACACGGCTATCGTTTTGAGAAGGATGGTTTCATACTCGTGCATTGTGGTGATTCAGGGCCGTGTGAAAACATCGAACGGCTTGCGACTGAAGCGGATGTTATGATTATTGAACTCGGCATCCCGGATTATGTCGATAGCCCATATCATTACACGCCATCTCGGCTGACGGAATTGGCTCTAGAAAATCCAAAAACCACCTTCTTGGCAACACACAATTTTTCGAAAGGAGGGGAAACATCCGATCTACCTGAGAATGTAATTGAAGTAGAAGATGGGAATCGATTCACATTCTAATTGTAATTATAATGTTGATTAAAATACCTTCATTTTGAGATAAAATGGTGTGTCAATTCTCACATTATCAACTGATTCCAATTGGAATCTAGTTCTTTTGTGAGTTGAACTATGAATCTAGATGAATTCAATTCCAATAGGATCAATCACCAGATATCATGGGGTGCCTTTGGGAAAAAGTTCTCAAATGATATCTCTTGTTTCTTCTGTGAAGGAGAATTTCCTAAATCGGGGGTATGGATGGCCTTATTGTGATAAATTCGGGGTCAAACCAATCCATTTCAGGATGAGAGAGTTATGAAAATTCATCGGCATAATCTCAATACTCCAGCGGGTGTGATGACCATGTTTAATTATCCCATACGGTCTCGGGAACATCCCTGTAGAGTTTGAAAGTCTGGGTGTTGCTCACATTGGTCTGGCTTGGGGAAAATGCGGAAGTGTTAAAAAATGAGCGAAAATCTTTTCGATAATCTTCTGCACGTGAAGAGCCTGTTCAGAGATAGACGTGCACTCAGCCATGCATTCAATCCTCAAAAATTACCTCATCGGAGTGATGAGATTTCTGCACTTGTAAACAACCTTGTGGAAGCACTTAGAGGGCACGCGCCTTCAAACATGAATCTGTACGGTAGACCTGGATCGGGAAAGACCGCTGTAACCCGTTTCGTTTGTCGTGATTTAGAATCAAAAGGCGCAGCGGAAGGATGCAATATCAGCACCGTTGAAATCAACTGTAGAAATATCGATACAAAATACAGAGTCCTCGCTGAAATTGGAAATAGCTTGGCCGAAGAAGGGGATGATACGATTCCCTTCACAGGGTGGCCGGCTGACAAAGTGTTTGACCGCGTGCGCGCACGTATGCAGGCACGCGGGGGCGTCCACGTTATTGTACTGGATGAAATCGATCATTTGGTCAAGAAAGGGAAAGAAGGAGATGACCTCCTGTACAGTTTGACCAGCCTGAACATTGGATTGCTTGACGGCGCATTTTGTTGCGTGATTGGAATCAGCAATGATCTTGCTTTTACTGAAATGTTAGACCCTAGAGTTCAATCACGTCTTGCTCCCATAGATGTTGTATTTTCACCGTATAATGCGGCTCAATTGGAGGATGTGTTGAGGCCTCGCGCAGACAGGGGTATCATGGATGATGCTTTGGATGAAGCAGTCATTCCGTTGTGTGCTGCCCTGGCTGCCAAAGAAGATGGAGATGCTAGAAGGGCGCTTGATTTGCTGAGAATTTCGGTTCAACAAGCGGAGCAGAGTGAGGTTCCTATGGTCGGAATTAATCATGTCAGACAAGCCCAGAATCAGCTTGAATTCGATCAGATTACGCCAACAATTCAAAATCTACCTTTACAACAAAAATTGGTGTTATTTTCAATCATCATCAACGAGAAAAATGGGCTTTCTAATATCTCAACTGGAGAGGTTTATGGGACGTATGAATTGGCGTGTAACAATGCTAGTGAAAGACCGTTGACAAGTCGCCGAGTTTCATCACTAATCCGAGGGTTGGACATGGCGGGAATCATCACGGCCAAGACGACTAGTCGGGGACGACATGGGATGTCGAAGCGAATCAATACCTGCTTGCCTCCTTCGTTTGATGCTCTGCATGTCATGCGTTCTGCTGAACCATTGATGGATGGTGTAGTCGATGCTCGATATCGGCTACAGAACAAACTCTAGAGCCGATATTCGCAGGGTGTGTTTTGCGGTAACGGTTATGACGAGAACATGGGTCGCCGAGCCAATGACCGCAGAGAATGGACATGGTGGGCGTGGGCTCTCTTCACTTGCCTTTGCCCTTGGCCTGTGGGCAACGATTCTCGGAATCCTCAACATCACGTGCGGAATTGGAGGCTACCCTGAAAGTAAACTCAAAATTGTGTGGGCGGCATATCTCAGCGTTGGGCAACTCTATCCTGATCTTTTCACCAGTGATATGGTCTACCGACCGATAAGTGATACCGTCTTCATGGCCCTCTCTATCGGCTTGATGGCTTGGGGTGGCCGATGCATACACAATTCTACGGAAGGAGGGATTGTGGCATGGCTACAGAGTGTGGCTACCTGCGATTCTTGGCTCAGCCTCATGTCTACAAAAGAAGCTGGAGGTCAAATGACCGCAGCCATGTGGTGCATTGTTTTAGGCCTAGGATTCTACACATACCAAGGCATTGTGCATTGGAACTGGGTTGATGTAGGCGTCTACTCTGTCACCGCTGCCCTACTCGGCTTCGGAGTTGCATTGATGTTTGCAGCCAAAGCTGAGATGGAATAATAATTAATCTTTCATTCGAACAAACGGGAATGCCCGTGGCGTCCAAGAAGAGCGTCGATGATACCGAGTCCCGCCCCGACCCACAAGGCTCCACTCCACAACAATTGATGCCAGCGTGAAGCGTATAATACACACCAGAAACCAGTTGTTGAGGCAGCAAGCCACCACAAGAAACTAGTCTGAGGCAACGATAGCAGAAGGGCTATTGCCATACCCAAACCGATGATAGCAATAGGCAGCATCCAAACAACTTCTTTGGCATCACTCACAAAATCGTGCAAGAGAATGAAGCCATTCGGTTTGCGAACACCATGACGGCCAAAGTGCCTGCGTATTCGCATGTGGGCGCGAGCGTCACGCCTTCGTTTGAACAAGAAAAGGCGTAATGAGGACTCGGCAACGTGATGCACAACGGCAGCGGGGGCATGGACGATGACACCGCCCGTCTGAAGCAATCTCAAACTGACTTCCATGTCTTCTGCATGATACCATTGTGGATTGAATCCCCCAACCTCAATCAATGCCTCTCGATTAAACATCGAACAGGGGCCATTAGCAAGACTTGTGAGTCTTGGTCTTCCCATGTACTTGCGAGCAATTGAACGAGCTCGAAGTCGACTGGTCGCGGTATCGCCTTCGTCAAAGATGGTGCGACCAGTCACAGCCAACACTTGTTCATCATCAAGTCCATCACTGACTTGGAACATCTCAGAAATCCAATACGGATCCGGACGGCAATCGATATCAGTGATGGCAACCCACTCGCCCTCTGAATGTTCAAGGGCCAATTTACGACCTGCTGATAGACCGATTGGAGATTGTTTGAGGACGGTCACCCGGATGCCTTCGTGTTCCCCTTCCCAAGATTCCAGTTTTGCCAATCCCCCATCGGTTGATCCATCATCGACGGCAATAATCTCCAAGGGACGATAGGTTTGTTTGACGAGGGAATGAAGACAATCATCCACCCAATGCTCTGCGTTGCGCATGCATACTGTAAGGCTGATTAATGGCCCATCAGACATATGTTCACCTGACTTCAAAAGCATCCAGTAATGCGCGACATCTCTCTTTTGTTGATTCGTCAGTCACTCGAAGAACCACGCCTGCAGAGGGTTGCCCATAGAGAACAACTGTGCCAAGTGGTGCAAGAAGATGAATCATGATTGGAGCAAGATCTTCTTCACCCTCAACTTCTAACAAGACGGGGCCGCCATCATCTGAAAAAGCGAAATCAAGCGCTAAATCCGTACATTCAAGCAAGTCGGGGGTCAATTGACCGGCGGGATTTTCACATGTAAGGTGGCCCACAAAAGAACTCATATCTATTTCACCATCCCAAGCAGTTCGTTTGGTGAGTCCATCGACAAAACCAACATCTGGTACCCAGCCCGTTTCCAGCAATGCATTCACTGTGACATCCCCAACTGCAATCAAACAGGGAGAAAATGCAGGTATGGCCTCGACAGCGGCTCGTATGGCCACCTCGGGAGTATCTTCTGGCCCTGGAAACAGTGTCCCCATGGGTTCTTTCAATTCTGAATCGAGAGATGTTGGAAGATGAACGGCTCGTTCAAGATCAGATTCACGTATCCACAAATTTCCTTCCCGATTTATGCTTCCTTGACGAATTCGCGATGAGGAAATGGCTTTACCATCTTCAGCAAGAACATGAGGAACTTCGACAAATTCCAATGGTGTCAAATCTTCTTCATTTCTCATTTGATTGATTTTTTCACAATTCTCTCGTGTTTCAGGGGTGCAAACAATGTGAGTCGCATCACCTCTTGTTGGAGCCGGCCCCCATGAATCTTCCAGAGAATGTGTAGATAGAGAACGATCACCGGCCCAATCTGAAATATCGTTCTGACGATCAGATTGAGGTTTAATCCGAGGATCTTTCTCTACAGCAATGGCATCCGATGTCACCCATACCTCGACGGAATCGCAACTCAATGCGGCCTCAAGTAGAGCTTGATGGCCAGCATGAAAGCAATCGAAAGTCCCGCCGACAAGGCAAAGTGTTGCGCTCATCAATTGATTGGGGCCATTCGCAGTCTTTCAATCCGGCGGAAGAGAAAGTGTGCCCCGGGACGTAACGGACCATTTCATCGCCGTAGCTCGTGATCCTGACCCAGTCCCAGGGCATGTGTCGGACCGGGGGGTTGTCCCATGAATCATCCTATCGTCATCTGGGGACCCATAACCCGGTTCGTTGCCCACCCGCTTGCACCGACGTTTCATTCCCAAAAGGGTCCAGTCGGTCTTCGATGGGGTGGGTTAGGCCCAGCATTGGTACCGAAGATCATCGCCCAACCCGGCGTCGGGAGGGCTCACAGCGGTGTTGCAGCCGGGCAAACCGACCGAGGGGGGTGGGTTTATTGAATTCATGTATCAGAAATCCATTGGATTTCGAGATAACTCCACATGCCATCCAGATAACAATTTTGCCAATCTAGCTGCGATTCGAGCATCCCCCTTGGTCGTTTGAATGACTTCAGTAGGTGGCCACCTATGGGTCGGGATTGCCAACCAACCGACCATCGGGTGGGTACGGCCGAAGATGGGCGTTGTCAGATCACGGCTGGACCGAAGTGCATCACTGAGATCACGAATCATACGTGAGCCAGGCAATTCTTCTGACCACTGATTGTGGTCTGTCAATCGTTCCAATCGAGCGAGAAGGGTTCGACGCACACCTCCGTGTTGAGTAGATGAATGGCCTGGGATGAAATGAATCTCCCCTTCTGGTCGAAGAATCAAAGCAGGCCATGCAATGTCCATTTCAGCAATGAAAGAGATGCTATCAGGGTCATCGGATAATGCTGTGAGAATAATCTCGGCAACTGGTGCCCACCATTCCTCAGGTAATCGCTCGACGATGAGAGCCATCACCGATGTATTCGGACGATTACTGGTTGTATACCAATCATCCAAGATTGCCCAGAGATGCAAATCATGATCTTGGGGTTTTGAAAAACCAGTGGAACGAGCGTTAAGACGCCAATCTTCTGATTCGGATTGCATTTTCTCTGGATATTGAGTGGACAGCCAATCCAATCCAGAAATCACGGCTGAACAACGAGCAGGGGGGTCCTCTAGGAAACGGTCAATGCCCCAATTCGCAAGATCTGCTTGCAGTTCTGATGTCAACCAAGCGACTTCCGACAAGAGTATGTGTGCGACCCATGCTGCCTCATTTGGAGACGATGATTCAGATGATTGGCGAAGATTATGTGCCAATTCTGGATTGCCGCGAATGCGGCTTCGGATTTCTTCAACCAATTGTTGACGCCATTCAGATGGGGCCTGAATGATTGCTTTGCTCAGGGCTTCATTGGGGATGTCATCTGATTTCATCAAATCAATCCAGTCATCTCCCAACTTTGTTCTGATTCGTTCCCATCTTGGCCATCGATCTGCCGGCGTGGAAGCAATCCATGCGACGAGAGGGTGTTGGGTTTCCATACCATTCGCCCATTCCGAATCACCCAACGGATAACTGAGTACAGCAGCTCGCAACAATCGCTCTTCATTCTCATCAACAGACAAATTGGGAATCAAACTCCCTTCGGGATGACCACCCAGTGATATCTTCGCAGATTCAACCTCAGATGCTTGAAGAGGGGGTGTCCATATGACTTCGTCCAACAATGCTTCCGTAGAAACTGCGGGTACGAGATTAACGGGGACCATGGGGCCTTCAAACAATTTCAATCTCGACCACATTGAAGGCAAAACAGGATGAGGATGAATTAGATTGGATTCTGGGGGATTTTGCCAATCTGTGGATAGGACCAATCGCACATGATTGGGAAGACGCGAAGCGGGAAACACCGCTTGACTACTGGGCCGGGCCTCAATGACCAAAGCAAAATCTGATTGTTGAAGGATCCACTCAATGAGAGATTTTTCGGCTTGATTGGAAAGATTACTAGTGTCAATCCAATCACCATTTTTGAGAGGGGCAAAAGACCAAGTTGTATCGCCCCAATGTTTTCGAAATCTCTTCCATGTCGCGTCGTCAACTTTGCGACGCAATCGCGGAGCCCCTGGTTCAGAGAGCGCTTCACGAAGGAGGCGCAATCGTTCCATTCTCTCTGCCGTTCGAAGACGAGGGTGGGCGATCTCCACCCACTCTCCAAGTACCTCAAACGGGATGCTTCGAGGGCATACCTCGAAATTAGGACAGGGACCAATGGTTACAGCATTGGGTGATGCGGCGGCCAGTAATGCCTCTCGACTCATACGATCTAGACCGAGAGCAAGAAGAGGGCCATCCATCCGAATCACCGGTCCTTCAAGGGCCAAAGAACCCAAACGCCATTCTCCTTCTTCTGGAACACGACTAGGCAATCCACCCTGAATAGAATCCTCGATTTGCCCAAACCATGAACCACTTGAGAGTTGCAGAGATTTGGAACCGTCAATCAATCTGAATCGTTGCAACCCCCAAATCTGAGATTCTGCGCTCCACGACGATATGTTGCTTGAATCAATCTCAAGAGATGGAGATGACGCTGAAAGGAATGTTTCAGAACTAACCCATCTAGGTTTTCTTTCCCGTGGATCAATCCAAGTCCAAGCATCCTCAGTGGAACCTGCACGAGTGACATCTAAGGGTTGATTCGGAAGTGCAATAGGGCCATCGTTAGGTCGGCGAACAAAAGCGAGAAGTAAGTGATTACCAGTCACGGAAATCAATCTCCCTAGTGCTCCTTCCGGTGGTGTTTCTACGGTCAAATCTTGAATTCTGGCGATTTCATCGACTCGTAAAGTATCCCATCCAAGAGCAGTAAGCGCCAAGCATGCGCCTCGTGAACCAATTTCTTCATCGGAGAAAACCAACTCATCTCTACGAAGTCGTTTCAATTCGGCTGAAGTGTGGGGGAGACGGAGATCTGTTGACGTGGCGATTTGGGTTACTGTTGCACGTCCTTCGGATAATCGCTCCAGAATTCGGCGGCGAACGGCGCTTCGGATGCGCTTCACAGGTAACGCAGGAGGAGTCTGTTGCTCTTCTTCGGAACTCGGATCATCAGCCATACTCAATCACATCAGTTACACTACGGTAAGCGTTCTCAGGTGGGTCTAGCAAATGATTCTACTTCAATGATTCTATTTGTTACATTTAGTTACGCATTTCCAGTGGAATATGCGACAGTGTAGAATTGAAAGTGGGGATTCCCCTACTTAGTGTGCGTTTTCCCGTATCTTTACGTAACTAAATAGAAAAAGCCGCCGTTAGGGTTATATGAACGGCAGCAATCGCTCGCAACAGACGGCATGAGTACCCTCACCGGAAGCAGAGTGCCGCTAGGAAAATTATACAAAAAGGAGGAGATGAGATGAAGACCGTACGAATTCGAGAGAAAATTAAGGCGTTCCTAGCAGAACGTCCACGCAATACAGCAGAAATTCTTGAGCACATCAACAGCACCATGCGACATGGCACGACCAGTCAGCAGTTGGGAAATGTTCTCAGCAAAGACAAGGACATTGTCAAGGTAGGATACATCAAGCGCTCAGGCATTCTTTCCGGCGGATACGACATCTGTGAATGGGCAACCCGCATCTGGGTCTCCGACAACTATCCTGAATGGGATGGCGACGGACCCATCCTCATGGATCGCGACAGACGCTGATTCAGATAACACAACAGCCGGGCACCTGGGGCTTCGGCCCTAGGTTGCTCGGCATTTTTTTGTTTCAGAACAACTGATTAGGATTCAAGACTGATGTCCCAATCTCCACTTCGAGCGAGAGAATTCATCTTAGCTCGATGTGCAAAGGCCGCTTGGCTGGCCTGTGATCCTTCCTCGGCCCATGCCCTTAGAGCGCTGGCTTGGAGTGCCCGGCCATACGAATACGATAATTGCCAAGGATGTCCGACATCCATGGAATTCATCAAATTAAGATGAGCAGTTGCATCCTCGTCGGATTGACCACCTGACAAGAAAACAATTCCACCAACATCGTGCGGCACAGATGCTGTGAGACACTCGACAGTGGATGCCGCGACATCTTCACGCATGGTTTGTTTGTTACATCCCTTTCCTGCGATGATCATGTTCGGTTTGAGTAATGCACCTGCTAAGTGTACACCTTGATTCTTACATTCTTCGAAGGTTTGCTGGAGAATCAGTGTAGTGACAACAAAGCAGTCTTTGTCGTTATGAGTACCGTCCATTAGAACCTCAGGCTCGATAATAGGGACAAGCCCCTGTTCCTGGCAAATTGCTGCGTAACGAGCCAAAGCATGTGCATTGGTTGACATGCAAGCTTCGCTTGGAGTACCATCTCCAATCTTGATGACAGCACGCCATTTGGCAAACCGCGCGCCCATAGAGAAATATTCTGCGCAACGTTCACGTAGCCCATCTAGACCCTCAGTAATCTTCTCACCATGATAGCCAGCCAGTTCCTTGGCACCAGTATCGACTTTGATTCCTGGAATGATACCGCGGGAAGCCAGATATTCAGGAATCGGTGTACCTTCGTCCATTGTCTGCCGAATGGTTTCATCGAATAGGATGACTCCACTGACTGCTGATTCACAACCTAGTGTTGCGAACAAGTTGGCACGGTATGCTCGACGGACTTCTTCACTGGATTCAAGACCAACTGCTTCAAGTCGGTTTGACATCGTTCCATTGCTCTCATCTGCTGCGAGAATTCCCTTACCGGGTGCGACCAATGCGGCTGCTGTGGCTTCAAGAAGTGCTTTGTCCATAAACGGGGGATGTTGGAGACATCCTTCAAACCACCGTTGAAGCAGCATCGTCAATAATCAATAATTTTCAACAAAACAATAGCATCATAAATCGAATAGTGAAAGTGACTGCGTGGCGAAAGTCAGACGTGTATGTGCTTCTTGCGGTCAGGCCGGACACAATGTGCGAACCTGTCCCGACGTCCATCCAGAATCTGCAGAACGCCGGATTTCAAGAGTGAAGAACAGATTTACTCGCGCCTGTACGAGTTGTGGCGAGAAGGGACACAACATTCAGACCTGCGAACAGGTGAATCCCAAAGGGGCTGAACGACGAGCTGAACGAGAGAACGGCCCCCGGAGGGATGGGCGTCGGGTGTGCAGTGCTTGCGGGGTTGTTGGGCACAACACGCGAACTTGTTCTGTCTTGAACCCAGAGAAAGCGAAAAAGAAACGGCGCAAAGGCCTGCGCCTATGCTCTCATTGTGAGGCCCACGGACACAACATCCAGACTTGTCCCATTCTGCATCCTGAAAGAGTCGTGAGTCGGAAGAAGAGAGTTGACGGAGATCGAGTTTGCTCGGCTTGCGGACAAGTGGGCCACAATCTTCGCACTTGTCCCTCGATCAATCCATC
>JAPYUB010000003.1 GCA_029942125.1 Candidatus Thalassarchaeaceae archaeon
TTGCAGGACTGTGCCGACTTCGCAGTCAACGCGCCCAATTCATCATGGTCACGCTTCGAAAGGTCAGTTTGCAAATGGCTGATCACCACATCGGCATCACACACGCTGGGGATGGCTGCAGCCGCCGAATTACGGACTTTGATCGTGAACAAGCGATTGAACTCGGCGCAGCCGCTGAAGCTGAACTTGAGGCCGCTGAAGCCACCTTGAAGAAGAAGGCCGAATTGACGAAGGATCTCCCTGACCCCTCAAAGATGGAGTCCGTGCCTGAAGAATTGCCTGCACCTGCAAGCCTCGGCGGCTCTCTACTCGACGCACCTACAGAGGAGGCTGAAGCCGAAGAGGCGGATGTTGAAGGCCCCGAGATAATTGAATCAGATGGTCCAGATGTGACAATCACTTCACTTGCAGATCGTGCAGCCGATGATAAAGAAGACATGGTAGAGAGGAACGAATGGGATCGTGCAGTTGATGCCGCTGAAGCGGAAGAAGAGGCCGAAGTTGAAGAAGAGGCCGAGGAAACCGAAGTTCCTGAAGTTGAGGAACAGGAGTGATTTCGATGTCTCTACTTGAGACCCGACAGATGCAGACCCCCATCGTCAAGCAGTTGCTTGGCGAACAGGATGACGCCAATCTTGACAAGCATAGATACATCGATCGATTGATTGAGATAGCCGATTTAGAGAGTGCTGAGCATCAGAGCCTCATCGATCCATTCGACCGTTCAGTAGCATTGGTATTCCAAATGTTCAATGATGCCAGCCTGGACCCTTGGGATGTTGATTTGTCCGTATTCATCGAACAATTCAATCATCGAACCAAGGACGCTGAAAATGTCGATTTGCCGACCTGCGGTCGTCTCATTCGAATGGCTTGGCAGATTCTCCATGGGCAGGCCTCGACTCTCCTAGAACGTGCAGAACGAGCCGACGAGGAGTGGGAGGATGACCCCTGGGAGTTGGAAGGTTGGCAAACCGAATTTGAGGATGAGGAATACAATTTCAGTGTCGGTATCATTACCGGTCAGACCACACATTCTCTCCCCGATCTTCTGGATGGACGCATCAAACGTGAAGAAGGCCGCCCCGTTACATTGGCTGAATTGCTCATGTCACTGCAAGGTGCCCACCAAGAAGCGGATGAACGCCGAATCCGTGAGGCCAGTCGAATCAAACACGCTGCAGAAGTCTCCGACTGGATGTCCAATGTGACCACTCGGATGCACAAGGAAGATTTGGAGGAAGACATCCGCCGTTGTTGGGAGGCTCTTCGTGCATCCAGCCCCGAAGGGGCTCCCGTCACCCTTAATCAGGTCTCGAGTAAACTCGCCGAACATTCTGCAACAGAGGGGTGGACTCTGAAGGAGGCGGAGGTCGAAGGCCAAGTTGCTGGTTTCGTATCCGCACTATTCCTCACCCATCGTGGTTTTACTGACCTTTGGCAGATGGAGTATCCACATGGTGACATCTTCTTGCAGGACAAATGGCCCAAGATGGACGATTTCACTGCCATCAAATCGGAACTCGGTATTGGCTCCAATCAAGACTTCGGAGGTGGAAATGGTGAGTGAAGTCGATCTACGCACTCTTCTTGAAGCCACGCTATTCGGTGCAGGACGTTCTCTTTCTGTCGATGAATTGGCTGAATCAATGCAAACGACCCCTAGTGAGGTTGTTACTAATCTTGAATCACTTCAGCACACGATGAAGCGAAGACCAGGTGGGGCCCTACAATTGACAGACGTCAGTGGCCGTTGGGTCATGGAAGTGAAACCCAAGTTGGCCAATCACATTCCATCGTCATTCAGAACAGAGGTTCCTCAGCGTTTGCTTGCCGCAGCCGCTCTAATCGCTTATCACCAACCCATGGCACAGAGCCAATTGGTGGATATGATTGGTCAGCGTGCCTATGATCACGTTCGAGATTTGGCTCATCTTGGATTGATTGATAGACGCCGTGACGGACTTTCAAGGCGTTTGACAACCACGCGGCGCTTTGCCGAGATGTTTGGTTGCCCATATGCTGAATCCAAGAAAGTCCGTAAGTGGTTCAGGGAACATGCATCAAACATGGGTATGGATGGTGCAGAATTGGCCGCAAGCCTCGGCGACGGTGGCGATGAAATTCAAGATGCACCCGAGGTTCCTGTCAGCGAGGACTGGGATGAATCCAGTGCTGAGATTATCGAAAACGAAGAAGAGTGACTAATCTTCCCTTAGAACCTTTAGTGCACTTTCTATTGCCGTTGCAGTAATCCTCTCTCCGCTTGCCCGAATCATGTCGACCACAGCATCTACTTCGTGATCTTCGGCACCGGCTGTCACAGCCATGTTTCTAGCATGTAATTTCATGTGGCCTGCTTGAATGCCCACTGTTGCAAGTGCGCGTAAGGCTCCGAGATTTTGTGCCAATCCGGCTGCTGCCATCACTTTAGCCAAATCATCAGCTGTCCTGGCACCCATGATGGCAACGTTGGCCTTGGCTACAGGATGAACTCGTACTGCACCTCCAACAAGCCCCACAGGCATGGGCAATTCAATCGAACCGACTAGATTCCCTTCATCGTCTTTCTCCCAGTGAGTTAGGGAGCCATACGTCCGCTCATACGATGCATAGGAATGTGCTCCCGATTCGATTGCACGCCAATCTTGTCCACAGGCGACGCCAATAGGAGAGATTGCATTCATGATGCCTTTGTTGTGTGTCGTCGCTCGGAAAGGGTCTGCAGCCGCGAAATGGTACGCTTGTAAGATGCCTTCAATGACTTCAGCACCTTGTGCAGCATCTCCAGCATCCGAAATCTCTTCTTGTGTGAATGTTGCACTGACTCTAGCCAGGCGATGGATAGCCAGATTGCTGATGATTCTGAGTATTACTGTGCCGCCAGTGATAGATTCAATGCGAGGAGCAATGGTTTCGGCCATGGTATTGACTGCATTAGCCCCCATGGCATCGCGACAATCCACGAGGATGTGTACAATGACCATTGGCCCGGATTCTGTATCGAGGACTCTAGCCTCAATATCTCGGCAACCCCCTCCAAACTTGACCAAGATAGGGTCAACTTCGTTACAGGCCGCTATCAGGCTTTCATGGGCTTCTAAAACAGCACTTTTTGCCGCAAACGCATCTTCGCAGCCTACGACTTGAATTTGTCCAATCATAATCGGATCAGTATTGTTGGAGGTAAATCCTCCTTTTGCATGACATCGTTTAGCCATGTTGCTGGCAGCTGCTACAACTGAGGGTTCCTCTAGTGCAAAGGGAACGATGTAATGTTCGCCATCAATGATGAAATTCGTCGCAACCCCCACTGGAAGCGCCAGTGTTCCGATGACATTCTCGATGATACGATCGGCTGCTGCTTCCGAAAGTTCCCCCATTGCAGCTAATGCATCAATCGCATCCTGATCGAGATTTGCCAGTTCGGCAACCTTCTCTCGACGTTCTTTGACACTCAGTTTGTAGAATCCCTTCAGGCGGCTGTTTTCAACAGGCATACACAATCCTCGTTATACTCCTTCAGAAGGCCCTCCTAAAGGATTCCGAATCATGCCGTTCCAAACCTATAGATTGACTCAAAATATGAGATGTACGATTGTACATGAAGCGTTAGCAAAGCGTTACTAACGCATTATACGCGTTAACAATGCGTTAACAATGCGTTAATTGGATATTTATAGGCGGTAAAAATGAACGTTTTTAGAATAAAATACGCCACGGTACCATCTTCAACGCTTCCAAACCGGATTCTACATCTGTTAGAATTGCGTTAACTTGTTAAACCCAAGTAAAGTTCGCTGCTGTAGATGTCGAAAACTGCTACGAAGGCTTTGCACCTCCCTCATATGCGTGCGAACCCCTTCTCACCCCGTCCAATCGAAGCCAACGATTACTCCTTACTCATCGGCCGCGGTGCATTGATGTCCGATTTGCGCCAACATCTGCGCTTTGGCAGCCCACGTCTGATGATTCTCCAGGGGGAGCGAGGATCGGGTCGAACTTCTATTCTACAGGTTCTGAGCAATCTATCTCCTACCCCACTCCCATTCTCATATTATCCTGAAGAAAATCCAGGAAACACTCTCTTGAGTGAGATGTATTGCAGAATTGCAGGATATGATGCCCCGCCAACAACGAACACACTGGTTGAGGAGATGGTGGCCAAACTTGAGGGTAAAAGTGATGATCTCCCCCTCATTACTTTCGATTTCCCCGGTGTTGGAGGGGCTGATTTGGCTCAGGTGTTTGAGCGACTGACCCCTGTTCTTCGTAGGTTACGTGCATTGGTTATCGTTGCACTGACTCCCGCACAATTGGCTGCTTGGTCCGATGATTTACAGGACGTATATGACATCACAGAGCCTTTGCCGGACTTCGATTCCACTGAAATAAAATCTCTAATCGACACCCGAATCAGCAAAGTAAGCAACCAAGGCTGGTCTGCCCCTCACTATCTCATCGATGAAGCCCTATCACACACTGGTGGAAGGCCTACAACCTTGGTTCGACATCTTCGAGATTTGATTGATTCAGAACGGGGGGCGTCGACAGCCTTCACACGTAAACAGGATATGCTTCAATCGATGGATTTGGAGCCCAATGATGCAAGAATCCGGATGCCTCCCGAAGCTCAGCCTCTTGAATCGCTGGATGATGAGATTGAACCTGTATTCGAATTGGAGACAGAAACGGAATTGGAACCAGAACCAGAACCAGAACCTGAACCTGAGATTGAATTTCATTGGGATATTCCAGAAATGGAGCCCGAATCCGAACCGGAGTTTCCAGAGGACCCTCCTGAAGAGATGCATGAAGAGATTGAGGAACCAGAATCTGATTTCGAGTTACCATCTTTGGATGTGAATGATACTGATGAACCAGACATGTCGCAAGCATTTGGTGGTGGTTCCGTACTGCAGATGGAGCCTGGAACTGAGCCCCCAGCCTCGACGCATGCTTTTGGTGGCCTCACCGAACGTCACCGTTCTGCCAGTGTTGAGATTGGCTTAGATAATGCCCTGAGGCCACAAGCCACGGGTCCGATGGCGGCAAAACCGGACAAAACGATGCATTTCCCAACAGAGGAGCCTGAGATTGAATCTGAAGAGACGACCTATTGGGTTGCGGATTCTCTACCTGAGCCGGAACCGGCTCCGGTCATGGATCCAATTGCGGCCAAATCAATTGGTGACAGCCTCCGTCAGGATAGACCTAGGCCAGCGACCTCCAGCTTCGCATTGGATTTTGAAAAGGTGTCTTCTCTAAGTGACGCCGAGATTTCCATTGTCGAAGCCTCAATCGCTCGAGAGATATCTCCTTCTGATACTGCATTGCAAGCCTATCTTGCGGTTGGCCGACCCCGCTTATCTCAGATTTTCAATGCCCTGCACAAGGCTGGAGTCCTTTCTGTGCGGAAAAAGGGAAGAACCCGACTGTTCCGGATATCTGATCAAGCCAAGGCGCATTTCTCAGATGGCCATATGGAGGCCTGAACATGACGGATGATCGTTGGGAAATTGCTTGGAGTCACCAAGTTGAGGGTCGCGTGGGGGCGTTGTCATGTTTAGGTGAAGACTCCCTCATTGCGGCAGGGAGTGTCGTTCGACGATTGAATGCAGATGGGGATTTCGTCTGGCGCCGTGAATTCTCCTTCGATGTATACCGACTGGAACATGACGGCACAAACGTCGCTGTTCTCTCGGGCACCGCTTTCTTCCTGTTGGATTTGTCCACGGGAGAGCTCATTGGCGAAGGTCGTGCCGTCGCCGGTGGATTCCGCGACGTGGTTCGCCGTCCCGGTGGCGGCTGGCTATTGTCAGATAGAGGTGACCACATTCATTTGTTCAATCGTCGCGGCCGGGGCATTCGTCGCCTTCGTCCTGGTTCTCTGCAGAAGATGATTGGCTGGCTTGACCGGGAGATATTGCTTGCTCAAGATGACGACGGTTGTTTGCGGGCGTTGAGGCTGGGCGGTGACGATGCTCAACGCCGCATCGAAACCACACGATGGTCTTGGGTGTCTCGATTACACAGCGGACGCGTTTTGGTTCAACATGTTGATGGCAGTTTGCAAGAAGGTGTACCGAATCCCTTTGGTTGGGATAGAATTGATCGTATTCCCGGGGATGGATTGGTTCCATTGGATGCCGCTTGGACTGGTGAAGGCTGGTGGGCCCTTGACGTCGCGGGAGATTTAATCAGGTTGCCTCCAGAAGACGATTTTGAACGTCGTCCTGCCGGTGATCTACTAGCTTCAAACCTTGGTGATCGAATGTTGACCGCGACCAGAGATGGTCTTGTTCGCATGTGGATTGGCCCACACTTGGTCAGTCGCCGGAGACTTCTCTTTGAGGAAATTGCATCGGGAGAAATCCGGCGCCTCGATTGGGAGCAACGCCAAGTCATCTTTGAGGCCGCCCGTGATGCTGAGGATTCAGGGATGCTCAGCCGTGCGATTGAACTCTACGAATCACTTGGTCGAGCAGAAGATATCCACAGATTGATTTCTAAACGGGAGGGTGCAGATGTCTGAACAACATGTCGAAGTTACCCCCCAGTTAATCGAACGGTATTTTTCTCTCACTACCTCCGCACGAGAGAAAGCCACGCCCTTACATGAACCAGAAAGTGCTGAAGGAGTGCGTTTGTCTACGATGATGGAAATGGCCGATTCCTACACTTCAGATGCAAAATGGTTTGCCGATCAAGGAGATTTGGTTCGTGCCTTCGGGGCCATCAACTACGCTCACGCATGGATTGATTGCGCGGTTAAAATCGGTTTGTTGGATGGTCATGACGATGATAATCTGTTCACACTTCCATGAATTATGAAATGCATTCCAACGCCAGTTTGAAAAAGGGTGGTCGTTGCCCCGCCCGAATATGAGTGCCAATAATGGTCAAGGCCGAAGCGAGGAAGAGTTACGCGATATGCTGCTTGAAGCTGAAGGGCGCAAGCGATTGTGGGAGGGGCATTTCAAGAGTGCCAAGATGGGCCGAAAAGCCAATGCCGAGGCGATTCGGAATATCACAGCTCTTCGAGGCGTCATCAAAACGCTGCGATGGGCATTGAACATGACCGACAAGAATGGAATACCCATCACTCATCCACTTGACTAAGATTTTGACGCGCGCAATCAATCCGAATCAGAACCCCGATTCCTAAAGTGGTCCCACAGGACAAAGGGCGTGCTCCAGATGACTCCACCAATCCCGCCTAATAATACGATTGTTGCCAACGTCGTGATGTCTGAATTAGAGGCGCCGAATGAGATTCCCAAAACGGGAATGAAGAAAGTAAGGAAAGACACTGGAATGAGAAGTTTCAGATTAGACTCACAGCAATTCAATTTTTTAGAACCATATTTCACTGAGAAGGCAGATACAAGTGGAATGCCGATTACTGTCATCAATGCCCCCGACCAATGATACATTACAGTGATTTTATCTCCATCTGAAGTACTACCAAGTGGAATATTAGTGATAACCACCATTAACAATCCAACAAATGCACCAGTCACTATTCCGAATAGAAACATTTCTTTTTTCACAAATCTCACCTATTCGATTAGACGCAGGGTATTGGATCCATGGACCTCGATAACAGATGCGTTCGCTCCATGCAGCCTGGCCTTGAGAGCCCTGTCCACGGTCAGTACAGGCCAACCATTCGTAGTGGCCAGATTGAGCAGTTCATCATCGGTATGTTCCCCTTCTCCAGCAACAACCTCGGCTCTTCCGTGTAAAAGTTCGAGAAGAAGAGATTTTGATTCACGTTCAGCCAATCGATTCAATTCACTAAGTACCAAATCAGTGATTTTGATTTCAACAGGGCCAATCTGGGGCTCGAGTTCCAAGTCAATGTTGATTCTAGCATCGACAACGGCCACCCAACCGCAAGCATCGACGAGTACGCCCGTCACGGCCTCACCCCGCAATGACACCGTGTCCAATTAGGCGCCAACGGCTGCCAACACGGCGAGAGAGAGTGATTCGACTTCCAGTCAGTGCACAAATAGGCAGACGTAGATTCAGTGAGGCATCCTTGCCTTTGACTGCAGAGACAACACCGACACTAGTTGCAGTTGCTGAATTGAGCATGAGCATCTCTCCGGGTTGTAGTGGTCGAACTGATTCCGCTTCACCATCTCCGCTTCCGACCATTTCCTTGAGCAGATTGAGTTTGATATCTAGCGCCTCCCAAACGGGGGGTAATTCACCTGCTTTTGCCATAACCTGACCCGATAGATTGTCTGATTTGGTGTGGAATGGGTCGAGAGGTGTGGCGATTCCACACAACCCACCTGCGTGGACGGAATCCAGATCCAATCCACCACTCTGGACACTTGCAATCTTCGTTTCAATGGGTTCCCAGCGAGCTTTGTTTCCTTCAGCAATTTTACGTCCAGGTGCGATGAGGATTTCATCGCCTTTCTTGAATTTCCCAGAGACAACGGAACCACCAATGATTCCACCTTTCAATTTTGCAGGGCGAGTTCCGGGACGATTAATGTCGAAGGAACGTGCCACATACATCAGCCCATTCTCTTTTTCCCGAAGGTCGGGCGTCGGAATGGTGTCCTCAATAGCATCGATTAGAACATCCAAATTGACATCATGGTGGGCGCTAACAGGAATGATTGGTGCATTCTCTGCAATTGTTTCTTTGATGAAGGCCTTGATTTCATCGTGAGATTCAATCGCCCTTTCTCGGCTAACCAAATCCACCTTGTTCTGAACAACGACAATATTCTCGATGCCTGCAATCTCTAGTGCCATCAGGTGTTCTCGAGTTTGTGGTTGTGGACATTCTTCGTTGGCTGCAATCAATAGTAGCGCGCCATCCATGATAGATGACCCTGAAATCATGACGGCCATCAGCGTCTCGTGACCCGGTGCATCCACAAAGGACACTACACGTAGCAATTCCTTCTCCACATCATCGCCACCATCGGAACGTTTCCCCATGGCATATGTCTCTCCACCTTTGGTTCGGTAGAATGCCGTATCTGCATAGCCCAACTTGATGCTGATACCACGCTTACGCTCTTCTGAATGGGTATCAGTCCACGTGCCCGACAGTGCTTGAGTGAGCGTCGTCTTGCCGTGGTCCACGTGTCCAACGAGTCCGATGTTCACCTTTGGCTGACCGGGGAGCTCACGCTTCTTGGCCATTTGGTGTCACAGATCCTTTCACTCCTCAATGTCAGCTCCGCTTGCATCATCGTTGCTTGCGGGGAAGATGTCAGAGAGTGATTTGTTTCCACTCTCGACAACCTTGAGGTTGATTTGGCGTGTGTCCGAGGAAATGACGTTGCCGCGGAAGGCCCGGCGCTTTCGTAGTCCATCGTAGGTGTAGCGATATCGCCCGCCCTTCTTCTTCACAATCTTGTGGCCCTTGAAGCCGGTTGATGGACTGACGAGTACCTTCTTACGGCCACCGCCATGGAGATCTCTACGCATTGGAGTTCCAGTTAAGTCGGAACCACCTGTAATTTCAAGTTTGAATCCACCAAGGCTGACATCATTGTCACCGACGAATATCCCATCGACGGAATCGCCGATTTTTTTACCTAGGAAATGGTTGTAATTTGAACCGCTGATGTCGACTGCATACGCCTTTCCTCCACTGGATGGGTCGGTGTCGTTAACGACCGCTTTGAATACCTGCTCAGCCATGCTTAAACCTCGTGCGCCTCGGCGACAGATGCTCCCTATAAGAGCGGTTCGGCCGATTCCATCGTAGGTGAATTCGAAAGCATCACAGAAATCATCGCTTTAGGGCATGCTCAAGGCGGTTTTCAAGTTGGCCAGGCAAACTGTGTGGCATTGTGATGTGTTGTGTCCGCCCTCGGCCGGCGCTTGCCGTTCCGGTACGAGATTCCATCAGTCCTCGCATCTCAAGTATTTTCAAATATTTCCAGAATGTTGTATGTCCGCGAGGTTTGGCTTCATATTCTTCGCATACAACTTGGTACAATTTCTCGGCATCTCCAGAGGTCACTTCTGGATCACGTCGAAGTCGACGACAGATGGCGAGCAGAATCATTTGTTCATGCTGGTTGAGTTCGTCGACCACACTTGGTTCGACCACACGACCACGTTCTCTCGTGTTCTGTTGTACATGACTGGCCTTAACTTCACGGAATCCATCTGTCTCTGCTCGCATTACTGCATCCTCTAGAACCTCGATGGCGACGCGTGCATCACCAGTATTTGCGGATGCTTGCCCGATTAAAGTAAGAATTTCCTCACTTACCGAGCCTGTGCGTGTTGCAAGGACCGCACGCTGTGATGCAATTGCAGCTAGTTGTGTTTCAGAATAGGGTTTCAGCACCAAGTGATTAGATCGACCAAAGCGAGAGATTACCGCCCCTTCAAGTTGGTCTAAAACTTGCTCTTGACTGATGATAATAAGTGACAACGTTCCCGCTTCATCGCGCCCCTCATCAATTCGAAGAAGTTGGTAAAGCAGGTCTCCTCCTTCTCTTCGCATCAGGTGATCAATCTCATCGAGGATGAGCAACATGTGTTGGTTGCGCGTTCGAAGATTGCGACGGATGCCTTGGATGACTTCTGAAGCGGAGAACCCTCGATCGGGGTGTCGATCGTCGAGCGCCTTGGCGATTCGTTGCAGGACCTGCGAGGTCGTCGGGTGATTGCGACAATTGACATGTATCGATTGTATAGCCCTCACTCCCGAAAGATGGCGAATCAAATCATCTGCAAAGGCGCGACTAAGGACTGTTTTCCCACTGCCGACATTACCGGTGATTACCGCACGGCATGACATTCCCGGTGTTGCGATGTTTGCAAACATCGCAGCTAGTTGTTCCTGATCTTCTTCTCGACCTACGATATTTGGAGGTACCCAATCGTAGGAAAGTGGCGACGCATCGAGCAAGATGAGGCCCGCGCCAATCCGATTCAGATATTCAGCCATCAAGGTATCCCATTGTTGGATGTTCTTGAAGATATGGAATGCCACACACGCGAGCGCCCCCGATGGCGTGGTGTGTGCGCGTGCGCGAGAGCCTCAGGGGATTTCATCAAACTGGTATCCTGTTTCCCACTGTTTCTCGCCAAGAGCGACTTCAAGCTCAAAGGGTGTAATCAGTGGTTTGGCATATCGTACCGAATCATCGATCGCGATTCGTGGGCATGCCGTGTTGACAAAGGCATCCACCGGATAGAAGTCAATCAGTTCAGGTCCGATGTGTTCCAGCGCCAACAGGTATCCCTTCTTGCCGTGCTTTTCGAGAATTTTCTTCATTCTCAATGCAAGAGTGCGGCGCATTTGACCGGGCTTTTCTCCAATTAGAATGCCAAATGATTGTGCTTTGTCGCACGCCATTATGAGTCCAAACCGTTGCCTTAGGATTCTCTCGATTCGCTCAAACGACATCTCTTCGGCATCACCAGAATAAGGATCTAGCATTGCCAATGGCTTGCCCGTGTGCAGGACTAGGCCAATGGGGTGGAAATCCCCGCTACCAAGGAACAGATAGTGCCCAATATCGTCTTGATCGCCTGAATAATTGCAACCCAAGACTTGGCCAGGGAATGTCAATCGATCCCCACCTACAGGCACTTCGACCTCAAATCCAGCCGCCTCAAGTCGCTCTTTGTATTCGAAAATAAGATGCAGGTGCTGAATACTCCCCACCAATCCCAGTTTGGTTCCAGTCAGCGAAGCAACACGCCCGACAGCATCGAGGAATCTCTCCTGCGCTTCCTCGGGGCCAACAGATTGATCGGATTGAGCCCCCACCAATCGCTGCTCTGCAATCGCGCGATGCTGTGCGAGGATGGGTAATACTGGATCTATGACTGGATCTCCATCGTATGTGACGTTGATGAATTGCGTCGGCATCCCTGAATCGATGTTCATCTGCGAGTGACCCATGTGTGCAACCAATTCTACACCCATTCGCTGCATCTTGTCATGAACCAAATCACAGGCTCCATAGCAGGGGTCTGCAGCGAGAATGATTTTAGCCGATGTTTCTTCTTCTATAGCATCCATCATGTTCAGTGCCTGCATCTTCAATCCTTCAGGAACCTGCAATGCAACAAGGCGATTATCATTTGACTTGATTCGCTCGATCAACTCATCGAGTTCGAAGTCATGACGGTCCATATCCATGGGTTCACCTTGTACGTCGTCAGACCTCTACTTGATGAATTCACCTCAGGGTGAAATCAATCGAGAAGTACGATTTTGTCACCTTGCATCTCGATTCGAACAAGACTGTTTAGTGGCCAATCCCCCTCTGTTCGTATCTTGTTCATCCCTTCGCCCTTCTCAAAGACAATCCAGCAATCTTGTATGACAGCTCCGGATTTATCTAAGGCTCTCAGTATCGGAAGAAGTGTGCCGCCAGTACTCACGACGTCATCTACAATCAGCACTCGTTCGCCTGCGTCGATATCGTTGAGGTAAATATCTCCCTTTGAATAGCCGGTTGATTTGTTGATGGCTACTTCACCTGGGAGTCCATACTGTCGCTTTCGACCGATGATGAGAGGTTTGCCGCTGGACAGGCACAGGGCTGCTGCCAAAGGGATCCCCATCGCTTCGATGCCGAGGATTATGTCAATAGAATCCCAGTCAATGTTTTCTGAAATCAGATCGTGAGCAGCGGTCAGGAGTTCTGCAGTTTGCCGGGGTACGCCATCTGATAGTGGGTGGACGAAGTAGGGATAGCCTTCCTTCCATACGACTGGGGCTTTGAGGACACTGTCTTTCAGCAGTTCGACGCGCATGTCGATGGTCGTCTTCTGTTCGCCCATGGACAGCGAGACAGCGCCTTGGTTTTGAAGAATTTGATTAAAAAAAATATCCCCCAAGGGCACCGAAGCGCCCTTGAGGGACATGTGTGTTATCTTGTGATGTGCGATTAAAGTTGTTTTACTTACTCTTCTTCGCCAATCAAGCCGTCGACTTGGCAACCTAGGAAGGCACCAATACCGACGAACAGACCGTCGCAGATCCAGTTGACTGCGGTGTCTGCAACTCCATCAAGTGCGCCGACAAGGGATGAACCCATCTCGTTTGCACCCGTCAGGGTCATTGCACCACCAAGTGCCATCAGACCAAACGCACTCGCCCATGCGGAATCGCATCGGGTGTGCACCTGCCACCATACTGCACCAGCAGCAACTGTACCAATTACACCCCAGAGGTTGTCTGCGATGTCAGGAATCCACATGTCTGTGGGTGCCCAACCAGTCTCAATTGCACCTGCTTCTGTCATTAGGACGACAGCGAGCGATGCTCCGACAACTTGTCCGAGCAAGCGCATACCATTTGCCATCCAGTTTCCTTCGGTATCCGACAGGTCACCGGTCATGATGTGCGACCATGTGACAACTGGCAGAAGATGGGCACCGCTGAACGCCATCCAGGTCACTGCAAGAGCAACTGCTCCTCCGATGTTACCTAGTCCCAACCCAAAGACGACCCACATGAGCATAAATGCCCCGCCGACCTCTGCTTTCATTGCTTTCATATCTATATCCATTTTCTTTCACCTTTTTCTATCGCTACCTAAGCGATTAACCTGTTCGTGACAAATGCGCTTATCAATGATTCTATAGTGAATCTGCAATAAAGGCGTGTTTGGGCGGTTTTCAAAAAACGCCGATGTAACCTTGAACATTAGGTGTAATTCACTACACTGAGTCGAAAGTAACAACTCAAAAAAGGGTGGAAATTACTCAAACTAGTCCCTTGAGGTGTTCTCGCCCCTTGATAACTTCAGTTGAGCAAGGACTTGGGATCTTCATACTGGCCTTACGCAGAGCATCTTTTGCAGTGAGGAAGTTCTTGGGCTGGGTAGAAATTGAGATGACGGTAGTGCCACGCTTGCAGCGAGCAGCTGTACCTACGTTCTTTCCGAACGCGCAGCGCATGCCTTGCGATACACGATCTGCGCCAGCACCTGTTGCCTGCTTGTTTTCTCTCAAAATGTGGTGTGGGTATACGTGCACGCGAAGTGCATAACCTTCTTCCCCAGCCGCCTCTCGAATGGTTGCATTGGAAACTTGGCGAGCGGCCTCAAGAGCCGAATGGCGAACTTGGCAACTCTCATCGACAGTGAGTTTGATTATTACGGGAAATTCATCGGCTTCAGCTGCCTTGCGGTTGCCCATGTGGAAGCGCATAATCCGATTATTGGGGACACCGCCAGTGTACTTGCGACGCGTGTACGCCTGACCCTTGAGTCTGCGGTACATTTTCGCGGGCTTACGTGCCATAATGACTTCCTCGGTCGACGGCCACCGACAGCCCGTATATGAATCCATCCGGCCACCTACGGTGGCTATACACACTGGTTAGCGGACATGTTCTTCAACTTCATTGGTTACAGCCCCTCCGTGGACAACATCATCGAGCGACTCTTTGCCTTCATCGATTCCCCTCGTGAACGCCCTTGGGTGGCGATGGGTGCACTCGGTATTTTCATCCTCTTTGGGGCCGTTTGGGTGAATCAAGCTCAAGTTCTGCCTGGAGTTTCCGTTTCAGACACGGGTCTTTCCGGCTCCGTTGTCGATATCATGTGGGATACAGATGGAGAACAAGCCTTGGCCTTGGTCGATAATGGCGACGATCTAGAGATGATGATTCGTGACAGCCAAGGCACTTGGTCAGTGTTGGATTGTAATTGCAACGTCACAGCGATTGGTGGTACTGAAAGCCTATGGGTGGCCGGAGGTGAAGATGGTTGGATTGGCATCATGTATGCAGGATCAAACAGTATTGCGCCTCGTTCGTTCAATTGGCCAGACACCCCACCAGAGATTGTTTCACTGGACGGCGACATCGATGATGGTTGGTTGATTGTCGAGGACGGATCCGGTCGCTTAGTTCACACTTGGTCGGGATTGAATGTCAGCGAAGGAGCATCATATTCGATTTCAACAATTGTCATGGACGAAGTAGAGGTTGTGTCAGGTGGCGCACTGATCATCGGTCACGATATGGCGGGTAGTAATCCCGCACAAGGCCAGGCGTCATCCGAAGTTCTCATCGATGCGGCTGGTGGTTCAGGGTCAGCACCACAACTGATCTTGTTGCATCGTGGAGCCGGCTCCCCATTCCATACAATCGTGCCAATGGATGATTCATCATTCATCGCAATTGTTGGTGGTGGCGATGCAATATATGGTGTCAGCGCAGATCGTGACGTCCACCGTATTGCTGGGTCTATAGGTGTCAGTACTATTGCAATTGATGATGAAGGAATGCTTTGGTTCAAAGGTGATAATGGTCTATCAACGTTGGAAATAGGTGATGCCCAACCAACGAATGTCATCTGTCCAGATGGCGCTCCTACAGATTTGACGACTGCTGCAAGTTCTGGAGAAAACATCGTCATGTTCAATGAAGACGGATCCTCCCGTGTGACCATTGATCCTAGTGCACAACATTCCCTGCTCAGAAGCCTCTCACTCCTGGGTGATTTGATTCTGGTTCTGACTTTTGTAGCCTTTGTAGGATTCGGTGGCCATGCACTGATGCGCAAGCACGACATCATTTGATTTCACAATACGCAAGCAATAATTCGTTCACGTAGTGAACGGCCGTTTGGTTCATAGGCTGCGGACTAGGTTGCTCGTGCCCATGGCCAAGGGACCTGGCATGCTCGACCAGTATGCGGAGATTAAGGCTAACCACCCAGACACCATCCTTTTCTTCCGAATGGGTGATTTCTACGAGATGTTCTACGATGATGCCGTTACAGCCTCCGAGGTCTTAGGAATCACGCTTACAAGCCGGGACAAAAGCAGCGATAATCCAGTTCCCATGGCCGGTGTACCTTGGCATTCTGTTGAAGGTTATCTGCAACGAATGCTGAGGTCAGGATACAAGGTAACGTTGTGTGAACAAGCTGAGGAATTGCAACCTGGAGAGAAGATTCTACGGCGTGTAGTGGCCCGTGTTTACACACCCGGTTCGCTGTATGAAGAGGAGTTGATTGGTGAAGATGGCAGTGCTCTGTTGGCTGCTGTTGTTCTCAAGGGAGACAGCCTTGGAATTGCCGTAATGGATCCTTCCAGTGGCCGCGCCTCATCCACTGAATTTGAGGGTGAAGGTCGTTTTGAACGGCTTCGAGATGAATTGCTTCGATGGGGGCCACGAGAGGTTGTCATGCATGGTCGAGACGCCAAACATGAGTCCATGCTTCGTGTTCTTCGGGACATCGATGGTTTGGTTCTCAGCATTCATGACTTGCCAAGTAAAGGTCGATTGGAAGCTCTGAGAAATGTCTTGAAGATGAGTGATCTCGGTAGCCTTGATCTCGACAGTCGTCCTTTGGCCATGGAGGCCGCTGGGCTAGCAACCGGTTATTTGTCGAAATTACACTTGGTCGATGCCATCCCTCTACGCGAAATTCACTTGGGTGCAGACGCAACTCACATGCTTCTGGATCAGACCACTCTGCGCAATCTCGAATTGGTGCTCACCCTGTCTGGGGAGAAGAATGGCAGTTTGTTGCAAGCGATTGATGCTACACAAACTTGGATGGGTCGCCGCTTGCTCAAAGAATGGCTTCTGCGGCCATTGATGGATATCGAACAGATTGCTGAACGACATTCTGCTGTAGGCAGTTTGGTCAATGCGACGCGTCGGTTGAGAGAGATTCGGAACTCGCTCAAAGCAATGCGAGATTTGGAACGCTTGTCGACAAGACTGGCTTACAATCGAGCCAATGGACGCGACCTGTTGGCCATCTGCGATTGTCTCTCAAGGATGCCAGCCCTGCAATCATTGCTTCAGGAATCGGATGATGTTCTGCTCAATACCTGTGCAGACGGATTGGTCGATCTTGAATCCCTCAAGGAGCGAATCGAAGACGCCTTACTTCCAGAGCAACCGGCGCTGATACGAGAGGGGAGATTGTTCAGGCCAGGATACGATGAGAAATTAGACGACCTTCGAACCAAGGCTGGAAAGGGAACAACTTGGCTGTCTGAATTCGAGGCGTCACAGAGAGAGAACCTCGACATTCCCAGTTTGAAGGTCAAGTACAATCGGCAATTCGGATATTTCATCGAGGTCACTAAGACTCATATTGACAAGGTACCTGAAGATTGGATTCGTCGCCAGACGATGACCAATGCCGAGCGTTATGTCACAACCGAACTGAAAGAGTGGGAAGAGGTCATTCTGACTGCCGACAGTCGAGCCAACGCGATTGAATTCAAACTCTTTTGCACTCTTCGCGACGAAGTCAAAGAGGTCACATCTACTCTATCTTCAATTGCGCGAAAAATATCTACCGTCGATGTTCTATCCTCGTTTGCACACCACGCTCGTCAGCGTTCATGGTGTCGTCCAGAAATATTAGACAGTGATCGCCTCGACATTTCTGGAGCCCGTCATCCGGTCCTTGAGGACGATGGGCGTTTTGTTCCAAACGATGTCAGATTCGATGCGAAGCGTCGATTCTTACTACTGACTGGGCCAAACATGGGTGGGAAATCAACCTATCTTCGAACCTGTGCTTTAATTTCCATATTGGCCCAAGCAGGGTCCTACGTTCCTGCAAGCAAAGCCCGCATTGGTTTGGTTGACCGGGTGTTCACCCGAGTCGGCGCTCATGATGATCTTCGACGTGGCCGCTCGACTTTCATGATGGAGATGATTGAAGTGGCTCACATCCTCCGTCGAGCCACACCCAATAGTCTGGTTTTACTCGATGAGATTGGGCGCGGAACATCGACATTTGATGGACTAGCCATAGCTTGGTCCGTGACCGAAGATATCGCTCGTAGAGTTGGATGTCGAACATTGTTCGCCACACATTATCATCAGTTGGTTGGCCTTGCAGAAGAAGTCCCAGGGTTGTACAACATCCACGTTCAAGTTGCGGATACTGACGGTGAAATTGCCTTCTTGCATACAATCGCTGAAGGACCATGTGATGATTCATACGGAGTTCAAGTGGCAGGACTTGCAGGTTTACCCAGCGCGGTTGTCGAAAGAGCCCGAGACTTGTTGCTGTTCCTTGAATCCCAAGCCCAAGGCGCACGGGCTGGAGAGGGAGGCGTACCGCTCTCTAGAGAGACCGGGCAATCATCTTTGTTCGGTGGTTGGAGTCAGAGGCCAGCGCCTGCCCGCATCGTCGAGAAAGAATCCGAAGTTGAGAAGCGCCTTGCTGAAATCGACCCGGATATGTTGAGTCCCCGCGATGCGATGGATCTCATTTACGAATTGCGTGGAATGCTGCAGAGTACACACGAGTGGTTGGAGGAGTAACATGGCAGTCACGACCGAGAATCGTCGCCCCATCCAACAACTGGATGATGATACTATTGGCCACATTGCGGCGGGTGAAGTTGTCGAGCGCCCCGCTCAAGTGGTCAAGGAATTGGTTGAGAACAGCATTGATGCGGGTTCCACCCGAATTCGTGTTGAAATAGAGAGGGGTGGTTTTGATCTAATTTCTGTCATCGATGACGGTAGCGGAATTCCCGCTGAAGAATTGGAATTGGCTGTGACTCGACACGCCACTAGCAAACTTGCGACAGCAACAGATCTCAGTGCCATTCACACACTCGGATTCCGCGGTGAAGCATTGGCTAGCATAGGCATGGTTAGCGGTCTCAAGGTGGCCAGTCGAACAGAGAATTCGGAAGGAATGCGAATTACCGTTGATGATGGTGTGAAGGGTACATTGGAACCGGCTGGAATTGCACCTGGTACAGTGATTGAAGTTTGCAATCTGTTCGAAAATATTCCGGCTCGTCTTTCCTTCCAGAAGCGTCCTTCGACAGAATCTGCTGCTATCGTTGACATCGTGGTATCTCAGGCTCTTTGCAATCCATCCATCGGTTTCACAGTCAGTGTCGATGGCCGTAATGTTCTCGAAACACCTCCCAGTGTACAAATGTCAGATCGCCTGTTCGATTTAATCGGCTCCCCGGCGGAGAGATTGGTTCCTCTGCATTGTTCGGATGAGGATGCCGAAGCCCCTGGGGATGAACACTGGACCGGTTGGATTTCCCCTCCTAATCTGACGCGTTCCAAAAATGATGAAATCCATGTTATCATCAATGGTCGGCCCGTAGCAGCATCCCCCTTCAATCAGGCGATTCGCAGAGGTTATCACACTCGCTTGATGGTGGGTCGACACCCCATCTGTGTAATTAGACTAAATTTACCACCTGATGAGGTTGATGTCAACGTTCACCCAACCAAGCGCGAAGTCCGATTAAAGCATTCATGGCGAGTACTAGAACGACTTGAACGGGCCATCAAGCACACGTTATTGCAATTGCCAACCGGCTCGATGATGCCTGATTCAAGTCCTATAGAGGCCGTCTCGTCCATCGTAGATTCACCAGTGCAATCAGATACACCACTCCCTGTATGGGCTGAAACTGCCCAGACTAGAATCACCTATGCTGGCCCTGTTGAGAAAGTAGTTTCCAAACCTGAAATTAGAGTGAGTGAATCCCCACTTACACAAACGACACTTCCGAACTTGGGCATCGAAGAGATTGCCCCAGCACTTTCGAGTGCGGAAAGAGACCTTCACCGATGGTGCTCAGGAGAGGAAAGTGTTTCACCGCTGAATGAACCTGAAGCCAGCCCCCTTGATCTTGAGATTACTGATGTTCCTGAAATGGTCCCCCTGTCTCAATTCGCGGATTCATACATTCTTGCCCAAGGAGCTGATGAATTGTTCATCATAGATCAGCATGCGTTGCACGAGCGCGTCCGATACGAGCGCCTTAGAACTGACATGGCTTCTTGGGATAGTCAGGAACTAGTTTCTGCCCTTCCATTGGCATTGAGTACTGCCAAATCTGAAATTCTGCGTGGAAATGAATCTCGATTGAATGAACTGGGTTTCTCCTTCGATTCAGATCTCAATCTCACGGCGGTTCCACAAATTCTGCTTGGTAGCGACAAACTCGAAGGATTCCTCTCCGATGTATTGTCCGAACTTGAAACCGGAGCCCAACGCCTAGACACTGTCGAGAGCCTTGCCGATGAAGTGGCTTTCATGAAATCCTGTCGAGGGGCCGTCAAAGCCAATCAGAAACTATCACTCCCTGAGATGCGGCGCCTTCTCTCAGACATGCAAACCATCTCTAATCCGTGGGCTTGTGTTCATGGGCGTCCCACTGTGCTGCGAATGAGTCACAATCGTTTGGATGGACATTTCGGCCGTCATGGCTGAATGAAATTGAGAAATGTTGGGAACGACACCTTGTGTAGAGAAGCGCCTTCAATCTCAGCTCCGACCTTGGTTGCCAAGATTACGGCCGTCATTTGCATTCGATGATCACCGAATGTGGGTACGATATGGAGGGGGGCGGTTGGATTTTGACCGCCAGAGATTCTCAATCCATCAGTTGTAGCTTCAACTTCAATGGAGTATGCCGTCAACATCTCCACTGTTCGCCCAATTCTATTGGATTCCTTAAACTGGGCATGGCTTGCCCCTATGATTACCCCTCCTCCTCCAATCGCCATTGCCGCCGCTAGAGGCGTAATCAAATCATTCGCATCTCGGAGATCAATTGTTTGTGAATCGAAGAGATTCAGTCCCTTCAGAACTTCTGCTCCGAGAGAATCTTCAACGTTTACAACGGGACATTCAACCGTTGTATGGTGGAGCATTTCGTACAATTTCCATAAGGTGATATGGGAAGCATCAGCCGGAATCTGTACCTGATTTGGAGGCGTGCATTGCCAAGGTCTCAAAATCGCATCGTCCATGTTGTTCGTCGAACCACATTTGGCTGCAAGTGAAAAAGAGAGTTCGGCATGCTTTCGACTCACAAGTTCTCCCTCTTTAATCAGATTCAATGATTTTATTCTTGCTGGCATCGATAGAACGAGGGCCGACAGATGTTGACTGGTTTTGTTAATATCTAGGGTCAGTGAATCTAAGGTGATTGGACCTTTGATTCTCATTGGTAAATTTCGCTCGTCAGAATAAAACTCGACTTCAAGTTCTAGAGACCTCCAGAAATCGCGGTCGATCCTCGGCCCTAGGGTCGCATCTCCATCGATGGTAATCCATTCACCGATTCGAGTCGCGGCGATTGATAGCAATCTAAGCGCAGTTCCTGAATTTTTAAAATCGAGTGCCTCGATTGGATGATTGAATCCATTCACACCGACTCCGTGTACGGTCCAAGTATCATTTCCAATATCGATTACAACCCCCAGTTCAATCAATGCATCGCGCATTGCACAGGCATCTTGAGAAGCCCCCTCAATCCCGCGGATTTCGACTGAATTATCACCTTGAGATGCTAACAACAGCCAACGAATCAAGTGACTTTTGGATGGAGGTAAGCCCCCTATTGTAACCAATGAAATCGTTGCTGGGATCGAAAGAGTCCCATGCTGTGTCGGAGAATCCACACCCTGCGGACTCGGGCAAACCCCATCATTCCGTCGCTGGCAGGGGCATGGCTGCCAACTCATTCGTTCCCGATGTTCCTTGGGAACGGACGAACATGGTCCAGCCTCCTTCTTCTGTTCCTGCGGCTGTGGCATTGATGACAAAATAATCTCCTCTATTCACAGTGAACGAGGCGTCTCGATCGTGGAAAGTTACGGTTTCTCCAACGGAACCGTAGACATTGGCATCGTTGACATGACCGGTAATGCTTGAGGCATTGATGCCCGCTGGAGGGACTATTGAGAACGACACACTCGAAGTGTGCAGGTTCTGCGATAATTCTGTGAATCGTACCACTTGGAATCCATTGTCCAAGGCTCTGACACTCATGGTTGCATAGGGTGCTCCTTTGTCAGGTGCCCCTACGGCATCATCGATCATGAGATAGGCTGCACTTGCCAATAGGACTGTAATAGCCATCAACAAAACGGTAGCAATCACGGGGCTCACCGCCTCATCCTCGCAGACCCGCTCGCGTCTCATCGGCCACCGAAGGTAGCCTGTAACGTGTAAATACACCGGCAATGAATCTCAGAAAAAAGGCCAGAATTGAACTCAAACACAGTCGCCAAGGATCAAACTCTGGTTTCCTTGCTCTTGAGCCGAAGGCCCTTGTAGCTGCATTTGCGGCAACGCTTCGCACGTAGCGCATTACGTGCATTGCATTTCATGCAAATTCTCACACCAAGAAGGCGTGCTTCAGCCTCAGGGAATCGTGCCATGAGCCCGCCGAACTGCTCCCTCTATTTAATCGGCGTGGAAATTAGGCGCCCCCATAGGGGGCGGCTGCACCGTCATCGTCTTGGGTCGTGAACGCTTCCCTTGGTCTGTTCCCATGCGACTTGAGCGACTGCCTGGAATTCACCATGATTCGGCATGTATTGTTGTCTCGGGTACCGAATCGACCGTCATCATCGATTCTGGAACTTCTTGGCATCAATCGAATCTGGTTGAGCGCTTGCAACCTCACCTTGAAGGCCGTGCATCCGTCGAAGCTATCCTTCTGACCCACAGGCACTTCGATTCATGTGGAGCTGCCCCTCACTTAGCACAGCAATTCAATGCGACAATCAAGGTTCACGAAGACGCTGTTGCACCCCTCGCAGGTGGCGATTTGTTCACCACTTGGGCCAGTCGTTATGATTCGGATATGCCACCCATTGATGCGCAGGGATTTTCTGACGGCGATCAGATTTCTCTTGGTGATGTCACCCTCCAAGTACTGCATACTCCTGGACATACCATGGATGCTTGTTGCTTCCACATTCCGGAGAAAGACGCAGTCATCTGTGGAGATCTCGTGCCGGCGGCCGGCCATCCATCACGAGCGGATATGCCCACAGGCAATCTAGTTGCAATGAAAGAAAGTCTGGAACGAGTCCGTGACCTGTCTCCTAATCTGTTGGTCTGTGGAAGGGGTGAGGCGATTTCTGGTTCTGATATTTGTGCTGATGTTCTAAACAAACACATAGAATCCGTTAAACTTCGAATCGAAGGGAAAGGAGAATTGCCGAGTGGTTGGCCCAAGCCGGCCGAAACTTGCCACTGGTTAACTCCTGAACCTGCATGGTCATTCCAATGAATTGATTCACAGGGAGCCTTTCCCCGTCAACATGCCGTGGTGGGGTTGGCTAATTTGGGCATTTTTAATCTTCTTCGGAATTAACTTGGCAAGAGATTTGTGGGACATCATCACTTACAACATTGATCGATTTAGAAATCGATGATTACCAAGTTTGGCTCTCATCGTCCTTCTTCTCTTTCTTGTAATGACGATAGTGGGGTTTACAGATTTGAAGTCGACGAGATTCACCCACCAATTCTTCATCCTCCCAGACCTCAGCGAGATTGTCGAATGCAATGCTGCGGCCACCATGGCTCTTGTCAGCCCAATTATCACATCCCTTGATTGCACAAGGCTTCTCTCCATCTGGCAAGTCTCTACTTCGGCGCTTTCGCCCATCATCTTTGCCAGCACCTTGCTTGGCTTTGCGTGCCTTCGCCTTGAATCCCATGACCTTCACTCCTTGGCACTCCTACTTGACCCCGTCGATATTCATCGTTCAATCGTCGCTTCTCGATCGGGGCCCACACCGACACTGATTATCGGGAATCCGAGTAAACTTTCGATTTTTTCGACATAGGCACGTGCGTTCTCAGGCAATGCAGAAAATCCGGTTCCATCTCGTGCAGCCGCACGGGCAATATCCAACCATGATTCTAGAGAAAGAGCATCGAATCCCGGTACAGATACGTAGACTGGTATGCATCTAGCTAAGCGACCAATCTCCGCAGGAATATCGTGACAAGGTTCACCATCAATGGTGTATCCTACACAAATTCTGAGTTCTGAAATACCCCCGAGAACATCGAGTTTGGTCAATGTAACTCCATCGAAGCCATTCATTCGGTGTGCGTGTCGAAGGACCACAAGATCGAGCCATCCACAGCGTCGTGGACGGCCGGTAGTAGTGCCAAATTCATGCCCTACATCAGCCATGTGTTTTCCATCAGCATCAGACATACTCTTTCCATCGTACAATTCAGTGGGGAAGGGACCTTCTCCCACGCGCGTAGTGTATGCTTTGACAACCCCGTAAGTTTTCTCAACATGCCCAGGATGTATTCCTGCACCATGTGTCGCATTGCCTCGGCTAGTGACTGAGGATGTGACGAATGGGAATGTGCCTTGGTCAATGTCGAGCAAGCAACCCTGCGCGCCCTCCAAGAGAACGTTCTCACCTTGTTTGAGCGCCATGTCAAGCATGAGCCCAGTGTGTGCGACTGCAGGGCCAAAGCGTTGCCAGACCCATGACAGGTCGAGGGCCAGAGATTGCGGTGTAATCTCCCCGTGCAAACTCGCTTGTCTGGAGATTGTATTCCAACCCACGGGATCGTCTGCTGAAGGCACAGTATCTTTGATATCGAATAAATCGAGCCGTGCATTCATCCTCTTTGCGGTATAGGCAAGCCATTCTGGGTCCGCCATTCGAGAGGGGATATCACAGAAGCGAACTCCCACTCGTTCAATTTTGTCTCCATAGGTGGGTCCAATGCCTCTTTTCGTGGTACCAATCTTCGTATCCGTCCCATCGATGCGACGATGGAAGGGAAGATTGACGTGAGCCCGTTCACTAATCCACAAACGGGTTCCTTCAGGTCTTTCATTGCCGAAAGCGTACCAATCTTCGAGCTCCTTCTCAAGAGTCCAAGGATCGATGACCATGCCATCTCCAAGAACAAGTTGACATTCTGGATAGGTGATGCCACTGGGCAAATGGTTCAGTTTCAGTGTGCGGTCTCCGATGACAATAGTATGTCCGGCATTGTTACCGCCCTGAAAGCGAGCCACCCAACTGACTTTACTGGCGAGTTGGTCAACCATCTTGCCTTTGCCCTCGTCACCCCACTGAGCGCCGAGCACCACCGTGGCGGGCATGATTGTCGCGCATTGCCGGCCATTGATGAACTTGCCCACTGAGAAAATGTCATTTTGCAGCCGAAAAGTGATGCATCTATGCGATTACTTTAAGGTCGGATTCCTCCATTTAATTTTACGTATGACGTACACTACCATCATGGAGAAGTACACCCCGACGAACGAGGGGTTGCTCTGGAGCGAACCAATAGCCATCCGAGCGAAGTGTTTAAGTACTACCGAGTATACATGTTAACCCCGAGTTGAGTAATATGAAAGAAGAACAGACCGAAACCGATAGCCAGAAGTCGAATACACGCAAATCCCCCCTAGGCGCAGGACGTCCGTCCCAGCGTCGAACTGTGGGCCAAACCACTCCGTGCAAGGAGTGTGGTGCAACAGAATGGCATGAAGACGAAGTCCGAGGTGAGACCTTTTGTGTCCCTTGTGGCAACGTCGCTGAGGAAAACGCGATTGACCTTGGTGCAGAGTGGACCAACTACTCCGATGGCACGGATCGCTCTCGAGTGGGTGCTCCATCCCGTGAGTCCCTTTCCGACAAGGGCCTCAATACGAACATTTCACGCAGCGATATCTCCGGCGCTGGCGCACGACGCCATGGCATCAAGGGAAGCGACGCCAAGCATTGGCGACGCAGATTGCTGATTGACGAACGTAGTAAGACTCGTTCCTCGCGTTCGCGTAACCTCACCAAGGCCATGCAGTTCATTCGTGACCGAGGCAAACTTCCACCCGCTCTGGTCGAGGAGGCGGCACGCCTCTACCGTCATGCCGCAGAACAGGGCATTGTCACAGGTCGAAGCATACGTGGTGTCTCAGCCGCTTGTGTCTATCTCGCTGCACGTCAGGCAAAATTGCCACGAACAATCGAAGAGATTGCCGAATCTTTTGACATGACTGGTGAAATGGGCGAGAAGGAGCTCAAGCGAACCATTCGCTTGGCCGCACGTTGTCTCAACGCCCACCACGTCACTGGACCCAGCGAGTATCTCGACAAGTTCCACAGCGACCTCGGTCTACCAGCACCCGTGCTCGGTGAAGCCAACTACCTGTGGGATCGTGTCGGCGAATCCATGGAATGGCAGGGCAAGAAACCCTCCGGTGTTGCAGGTGTTATGCTGTACAAGGCAGCCCAAAATCGTGGCCACCCCCGTACTCAATCCGAAGTATGTGAGGTCGCCGGTGTATCCGAAGTGACCTTGCGAGGACTCTTGCGAATCCTCGAAGCACTGCTTGCCCAGTTGGGTGAAGCACCGTCGAACTGAAGAAGCAAAGCGGATTCGAGTGGCTCAAGGGCGCTTAGATCAGCTGGAAGATCGTCTGGTTTGCAACCAGAAGGCCGGGGGTTCAAATCCCCCAGCGTCCACCAACTATTCGACTGCTGGAATGCGGAGAGATGATGAACGGCGCGGCAAGGCACGCGTCCATGGAGGTCCCATACGGTCCGTATGTGACCATGATGAGCATCATCCTCATCCTCACACCACTGTTATGCTGGTACTTTACTCGAAACCAGACGAATAGCAGGGTGCCAATGAATCGCGTCTATTCTGAAGTTATGAAACATAGATACTATCTGCATATCAGCGGATATCTGCTCATCATTCAGTGGAAGAAATTAACAGATAATCTCAATGAGCCCATAAAAACCAGCACTGGACACTACACAGACTGGGTCCATGGATTTGAGGGTGAATTAGTACTGTGGATTCAGAACACATTTGAGCATGTGATGCTCACAGAAATTCTCAATTTCCATTATCTATTCATCTATCTATTTCTGATTTATGTCACTACGATTTACTACATGTATACCGGCGAGAAAGATCTGACCGACAAGGTGACGCTGAACTATCTGCTAATCTACGCACTTGCGGTTCCATACTACTTGTTCTTCAATGTCGAAGTCACAAGTACCTACATCCCCGGAATGGATTCCTTGCTGTATCAGGATTCGTGGTACGCCGTTTTCTATGCTAGCCATGACCCGCTCGACAATTCTGTGCCGAGCCTGCACATTGCGATTCCCTTTGGAATATTGGCGCTAAACTGGTTGCATATGCGCGAAAAGGGCATTGAACTCAAGGATTGGAAACACCGACGCTACCACCAATTCATCTTCTGGAATACTGTCTTGTTCGCGTTCACTATTCTGTACCTTGGAATCCACTGGATTATCGACATTCCTTTGGGCATTCTAATCGGTGGAATCGGTGCGCTTTTCATACACCACACTCAACCTAGGCTACGCAATGGATTTGGAGCCACATTCAAGGGTTTCACTCGACTCAAAGCAAGTCGGCATGCTGTAGTTGAAGGCATCGTCGTACTGCTAATGGTTGGAGTGTTGATGGCGGGCATGACCTATCAGGCTGAGACCTTGGATGAGCGGGTGTCGATGCGATTGGGTCCAGGGGATTCAAATCATGATATCATCCAAGAGATGGAGGATGGAGAGTATGCGACGTTCATTCTGACAAATCTGGATGAAGAAGAACCCGTCCATGTTGTCATCATTGAATTGGAACAAGCCGCTAAATCGATGGGAGAAGGGGACATTCTATGGGATACACTCGAAGGTCAAGCGATTACGATATCTCCGGGCGAGACTCATTCATTCTTAATCGATAATCTTGAACTGTGGCATTTGGCAATTATCCATCTCAACGATAGTGCACAAGGAATTGTTGAAGTCCACATCACCGTGGAATACAGTCTTGACGATTTGGTTACAACCTCACTCATCATGAGTATGCCTTCACTATGGATGACCGGCTGGGTTTTCCATCGTCTCGCCCGTTTGAAGTGGGATGGCCGAAGTTGGATCGATTCAACTCCGAGTCATGCTTGGATTTCAATGGGTGAATCTGAGTGAATTTCTAGCGTTCATAAAAATAATTATTTCTGTTCGAATGAATAGAAATATTGTTGATTATTGTACGAATGTACAGAATATTCGTTTATTATTGTGAAAATGAGTCTCGGGGATTCTTAACGATTAAGAGGGGTCATTCTACCCGTGCCCCCCGTAGGGGGCGCGGCAATGCTGGCGGCGGATTTTGATGGGACGGGTGGTAACATGGTCGATGGGTCAGTGACAATACAATTGCCAGTCGCAGAGCAGGCTCGATTGAATCGAGAACTTGCGGACACCTATCGTCGATACAATATCGATGCGATGGAAACTGAAAATCGCAATAAATTCCCTCGCCGATTCAATGTGAAGGTGGGAAAAATTGGATTAGCCAAACTACTCTTCAAGGAGTTCTTCAAGTATTTCGGGCACTGGGATGTCGTCTTCAGTCGACCCTGTACCTATGGTGTGTTCAGTGGGCCAGTGGGTGGATTTGCACCTCGTCCAGATCTATGTGTCGGTTGTTTACGATGTGAAGTGCAGCATCCGGAGTTTGTCACGGTCACTCACAACCAGGAACTTGCCACGTTGGGTGATTCTTATCTCACAAGCAAACATATTGCAACCATCGATGAAGAAGCTCGAAAAGGATCCGTTCCGGTTCGTGGCCAAGGATATCGTGGGCGATTTGGAGGCCCTGGTTTCGACCAAATGTTCACCGATATGTCGGAGATTGTTCGACCCAGCCGTGATGGTATTCATGGCCGGGAACTAATCGGTACCAGTGTCGATTTGGGGTCCAAACCAATGCGCCTCAGGTTCAGTGTAGAGGGGGGTTTGTTGGATGCACCCAAGATGATGACCATCCAAGTTCCGTTCTTCTACTCCCCTCCACCCGATTCGGTATCCACTGGAATTGTGCCAGAGATTCTGGCAGAGGTCGCTGAGAAGGTCGACACACTTCTGTTTCTTCCTGAGAGTACCGTCACCAATCAGGGCCTTGCCGGTCCACATGTGGTGCCAATCATCGCACCGGGGCAAATCGGCAATATCGAAAGCCATGCCAAGGGAACCCGAATGGTAGAGATGTCTTCGTGGAACTTGACGGCCTGGAATCAAGTCAAGGAACACCCACTGCTGGTCTCAATTCAGTTGCCATTGGCTGGCGATTGGATGAGTATGCTGATGGAGATGGTCGACAATGGAGTCTCCATCATCCATCTAATCACCGATCACCATGGTGAGGCTGACGATGGACGATTTGTAATGGACCTCTACCAAGAAGCACACTTCGCCTTGGTAGAGAAAGGTTGCCGAGATGAAGTCACATTAATTGGGACCGGTGGCATTGCTGGTGCGGATCATCTACCCAAGGCCATCATCACCGGAATGGACGCTGTGGGTCTAGATTATCCACTTCTCACCGCTATGCAAGCGCGCTTAACTGGAGATACCAAAACACGCGGTGCTGCGGCGGTCAAATTACCTTCTAATTTAGACAAAGGATGGGGTGTACAAAGAATTCTCAATCTGTCTTGCTCATGGCGTGACCAACTCCTAGAAATTCTAGGGGCCATGGGTATTCGCGAAGTTCGACGTCTTCGAGGGGAAACTGGTCGAGCCATGTGGTGTGGTCACTTGGAGGCAGAAGCCTTCGGTGATATCGAAGGATTCCTAGGAGGTGAGCACTGATGGCGAAGAAAGAATGGCCAAAACCGAGCCCGAAGTTGTTGGAGAAAACGCTTCACCTGATGCACGATGGATTTCATCAACGTGCATTCCCTGACACACCCTATGAGTTGCCCACCGCACTCGGTGATGCACGATGGACTGACGAATTGATTGCCAGCGCATGGTACATGGCTGAAACCGGAGATTGTCCAGATCACCTCAACTACAAAACGGGGAAAAGTGGTGGTGGTTTTGACCGATTGGCATTCAAGGAATTACCCGAAGACCAACAACTTGCTGTAGATGCCGAAGTCGATATTACGCTTGAGTTGAATCGACGTGGAGATGAGAGAAACAAGCGTACCATCGATATACCGTGGTATGGCGGTGGAATGTCCTACGGTTCAGTATCAGTCAACGTGATGATGTCACGTGCCCTCAATGCCAAGAAGTGGAATACACTGATGTCAACTGGCGAAGGTGGCTATCCACCCGAATTGTATGAGTGTGCGGACAATGTCATCACACAAGTTGCCACAGGATACTTTGGTGTCGAAGAGAAGTCAATCCAAGCTGCACCGATTATCGAATTCAAGTACGCACAAGGTGCAAAACCGGGACTGGGTGGACACCTGCTGGCGTCAAAGGCTGGAGAGGAGGTGGCCGAGATGCGAGGTAGCGTCCCGTTTGTCAGTCTATTCAGCCCCTTCCCTTTCCACTCGACCTATTCAGTTGAAGATCACATGAAGCATCTGGATTGGATCAAAACGGTCAATCCCACTGCGATGATGTCGGTCAAAGTCAGCACACCTCACGATGTGGACATGGTTGCTGTTGGTTCCTACTATGCTGGAGCTCACATCATTCATCTCGATGGGGGATTTGGAGGAACAGGAGCTGCTCCAGAGATTGCCAAGAAGAACATCGCTATGCCGATTGAATTGGCGATTCCCAAGGTTCACAAATTCATGCAAATGGAAGGAATCCGAGATAATGTCACCCTGATTGCCAGTGGAGGTATCCGCACGGCTGATGATATGGCCAAAGCGATTGCATTGGGTGCAGATGGATGTGTTCTAGGCACCAGTGATTTGGTCGCTATGGGTTGCACCCGTTGTTCCAACTGTGAAGGTGGACCGAGCGGTCGCGGATGTCCATGGGGTTTGACCACCACAGATACAGAACTTCAGGAATGGGTTCAGCAGGCATGGGGTGCGGACCGATTGGACAAGTATTACACCGCCTTGGCCAAGCGATTGAGGGAAATTCTACGTCAACTTGGTTTGTCCAATATCGGAGAATTGCGTGGACGGACCGATCTATTGCGATACATCGCCGGAGGTGAGGCCTGATGCACGCGAATTTGCCCGGAACACCGAAAGAATACCTCGATGTTGTCGGAAGACCACGCGGCGATGTACCGGTAAACCCAGAAGCGATTGTCCAAGCACGTCGATTGCTGACAAATTCGCTGCCAAAGATTGAGATGAATGATGCAGATGCAGCCGAAGGTGGTTGTGGCGTTGTGGGTCTTGCCAGTGAAATTCCGATTGCAGGGCGACACTTGTTCAAATCTCTAGAACAAATGAGAAACCGTGGCAATGGGAAAGGCGGAGGTGTGGCGATGGTCGGGCTTAATCCCGCTCAGTTCGGGACCACACAAGATGTTCTAGAGGAGGCCTACCTGATCGCCATTGCTTGGGTGAACGATGGGTACAAAGAGGAAGTAGAATCGAAATACATCAATCCTGTTTTCGATATCGTTCATACCTTCGACATCCCCGTGTTAGATGACTGGAAGAGTCTTCCTGCCTTGGAAGTCTGTCCACCCGATGTGACCTGTTACTGGGTTCAGCCGACAGAAGCTGGAATTGCGAACATGTTCAAAGAGACTGGAATGAATCCGGGTGACTTCAACGATGAGGAAGCTATCAATTCCGAATACGTGTATCGAAATACGCACAAACTCAATGTCGAATTCTATGCTCAAGATGGGCGTGCCGACGCATTTGTCCTCAGTCATGGCCGGGATATGTTGATTCTCAAAATTGTTGGCTATGCTGAAGATGTCATCAAGTACTACTGTCTGGATGAATTCACCTCTCACGTATGGATTGGGCACCATAGATACCCCACACGCGGTAGAGTCACCCACCCCGGTGGAGCTCATCCCTTCGGCCAAGGTATCGATGTGGCGCTGGTCCACAATGGGGACTTCAGTAACTACGTCTCAGTCAAGGACTATCTTGCTCAGCGAGGAATGGAACCTTTGTTCTTCACAGATACAGAAGTTGCTGCGCTCGGATTCGACTTGCATCACCGCGTCTATGGTTATCCGATGGAATATCTGATTGAATCATTGGCCCCGACCAGTGAACTCGATTTCATCATGTTGCCAGAAGAGAAACAGAAGGTGTACGAAGCGATTCAGAAGACACACATTCACGGCTCACCGGATGGACCTTGGTTCTTCATCATCGCCCAAGGCGCTGGCACAGGCCATCATCGCCTGATTGGAATCACCGATACCAGTATGCTTAGACCGCAAGTATTCGCCTACCAACGTGGCGAGGTGGGGATTGCATTCTGTGCCAGTGAGAAACAAGTGATTGATGCGGTTATGGAAAGTCTATCCGCTGAAGACAATCGATTCTGGCGTCGATGCGATCGCTATTGGAATGCCCGTGGAGGATCCTATACCGACGGCGGCGCATTCCTGTTCGATGTGAACAAACAAGATGATGGGGGGTTTGAATTGGTGATGACCGACAAGTTCGGTGGATTGGTCAACACCCATCCCGATGGTGATTTCACAATCATGGATTCGGCGATGACCTGCGAGGTCAATTGGCCTGAAGAGAGGGATGCAATGGCTCGATACGAAGCCTGTGTCGAAGCTCTGCAGATGATGGACTGGGCTGCAGCCAAGACAATGTTGTCCGAAATCCACACATATTCTCAGCAGGTCAGTAGAAGTGAGTCTGTGACCTGTCTACAATTACTTCTAGATCGCTGCTATGCGACAGGAAAGTTACGTCGAAGCCGGTGGTTGGATCATGTCGAAGATGCCTTGGTAGAGATTTTGATGAGTAGTGGTTATGCACCATGCTCACACTTTGTCGCACAAAAGGTTCCAGGTCACAGGCCGGATCCAGAAAATAATGAACAGGCCATTGTCATCGATGCTCGACCTTATCCAATTGAAGGACAAGAGAGCCTCGCACGCGAGCTCATCGCTCTGCATCAACACGGTTGGCGCAATTTCCATGTGATTCTATGCCATGGTCATCGCTTCATTGGAAATGGATTCGGCATGGATACAGGGGATGTACGAATCGATGTTTACGGAAGTATTGGTGATTATCTGGCAAGTGGGAACGATGGCATGACCATTCACATGCACGGCAATGGACAAGACCAGATTGGGCAAATTCACAAGGCAGGAACTACGGTAGTCCATGGTGACGTGGGCCAGTGTTACGGATATGGAGCCAAGGGTGGCAAACTTTTCATCCGTGGCAATGCGGCCGGTCGGCCCATGATCAACAGTGTCGGCAGCCCGAAGTTGGTGATTAACGGAACAGCCTTGGATTATCTTGCAGAGTCATTCATGGCCGGAGACCCCCTAAATGGAGGTGGATTTGTCATCATCAATGGAATAGAGTACGATGACAAAGGAGAAATTCGTGCCATGGAAACACCGTATCCGGGTGGAAATCTCTTCAGCCTATCTAGTGGTGGCGCAATCTACGTTCGAGACCCGTACGGCCGCGTCAGTTCCAGCCAACTCAATGGTGGAGACTTCACTGATCTCACACCTGCTGATTGGGATATTCTTGAACCGCTTCTTATTGAGAATGAGACTCACTTTGGCATTCCCTTGGCGGGATTGTTGACAGTAGAAGGGGAAGTTCGGGCGCCTGAATCGGTGTATCGAAAAATCATTCCACTGAAGAACAAAGCCCTCTCTGTCGAAGATGGTTGGGCTGCAAAGCACGATTGATTCATCGTAAACCGTAAAGATGGCGTGCTAAACGGCAGAGCAATGCCGAAGGTTAGGAAACCAAAACGAGGTTGGCCTAGGATTCCGATCATTCGTAGATGGAGGAGAAGAAAACCCGAGCCGAACAGCGGCCACGGCTTACCCCCTTGCCCCCATTGTGGTAAATGGATGATGAAGAGAGATGATTCCCGCAGCGAGATATACTGCACTGAATGCGGTGGATTGCTGGGTAATTGAGCAGAGAACTCTTGAGTGTGAATCACTTCGTTTATTTTCCCGCAGTGATGATGACTTGATGCTCGCGGCCTGGCCGCCTGAATGATGGGCGAACTGAGCGGGACCCTCAAATGCTACCGCGTACAGCGTCAATCATGCAACCGGGGACGCCACAAAGTCCTCATTTCATCGGCAATCCTGTTGCGCCAACACAAATTCCCACAATGGCCGTTCCTCAAGGAATGATGTTGGTCCACCCTGAGCCAGTGCCGTTGACCCCTCCGTCATCCAATCTGCAAATGGCCAGACCCAGTCGTCCTTGGCGGATGTATGGCCGGATTGTAGGGTTAGTTGTTCTACTGTTCATCTTTGAGGAAAGTTTCGCAGGAGGTTGGATTCTCGCGCTTGAAGGAGAACCTCTCTATGGTGCAATTTGCATGCTTTTCTCCATTCCGACAATGCTTGGTATCGTTGCCATGCGCCGCCCAAGAGCCGTTTTGCTTGAAAGAGCAGTGCCGGATTCAAATGGTCAGCAACTTCACGCCATCACCTCACATGCTGGATCTTTGCAAACACCGATGCTAACGCGATTGGACCGTCACTTAATGCGAGATGACTCGGTTCTGGATGTTCCCGCGACCTCAGTTGTATGGATCATTTTCGGAGTCACTGTACTGTGTTCGTTTGGGTTGTGGTACATGATAGGAGAAGGGAGTTCAGGGGTACAAATTATTGCTGCCTTACTTCTCATCCCTGTAATCCTCATTGGATTCAGTATCCCCGTCATGGGATGGTGGTCACACTCAACCAAGAGAATCGGGTTGCCCACTCGGCGTCGTGATGCAGAGGCGTGGTTGACGGCAGGAATCCTCAGTGCCTTGCCAGCGGTGATGATTAACAGTTGGCTGTTTCCCAATATTATCTACATCTTCTCACCAAATATTTCCTATGAAGGGATGATGAATTTAATGGCGGTCATTTCCGCCCCTATCGGAGAGGAACTCTGCAAAGCTGCGGCAATCTGGTTCTTTGCTTCTAAGATTCGCTCACCCAAACATGGATTCCAAATTGGGTTCACCGTAGGACTAGGGTTTGCCATTCTTGAGAATCTGATGTATATTGGATTGACTGGTGGAGATGCAACGACCGTGCTGATTCGAGGCATTGGTGCGATTCCAGGGCATGCGGTTTGGACGGGATTGACAGGGTCGGCCATGGGGTGGACTCTCATGCGGAGTCGTGCAACTGAATTGCAAAGGGCAGCAGAGGCGGGAATGCAAATCAAGCCACCAGAGGCCGAGGATGCACAATGGCAACTAATCGACAAAGATAGTGGGGAAATTATCCAAACCCCTGGAATAAGCCAAGAAGGAGGTGTCTCAGTAGGCCCATCGGGTGTTGAAATGTGGATGCCTTCGGCTCCAATTATCCAAAAAGAGCCTTGGATTAAAATCCCATTACCTGAGAATATTGGTCTTGGTTTGGGGTTGGCCATGATGGGGCATGCATCTTGGAATCTGGTGTGGACCTTGTTCGATCTATTTGTTACCAATTCAACAATATCGCAGATGATGGTTAACATTCTCGACTACACATTGATGGCACTGATGGTAGCAGCCGTATTGATTATCGGAACGGGTTTGCTTCACAGTGTTAGAGCAGCACCTGATGGAAGTGAAGTCGACGAGTATCAAGCGCAACTCGCTGCGCTGACTCAACAATAATTCTAGAGGAGTCATGTCGTAGACATATCCGGTGTGAAAACATTCAATCGCGTTCGTCGGTTCAGACAGTCGGAGGGTTAAGATGGAATTTGAGATGGTCGGTGGTTTTGACCAGACGAATCTGCTGATTTCATTCAGCTTCATCCTGTCACTTATGATCATCAGTAGGCTTCGACACATCCTCAACGAAGAGGGGACGTTGGCTGCTGCTGCACTAGGACTTGGTGTTGCTATAGCAGGGCACTGGTCATGGCTTTTGATTTTGTTATCCTTCCTCGGAACAGGCTTCGCAGCGACGCGATGGCGATATGATGAGAAAATCGAGAAAGGGCTTCACGAAGGAGCAGAAGGTGAACGGGGTTGGACCAATGTCGTGGCCAATGGTGGCGTTCCGCTCATCGTCTCTATTATCGCCGCTGTGACTGGCGATTGGGAAACTATGTTTCCTGTCTTCACAGTCGCTGTCGCTGTCGCTGCATCAGATACCTTTGCCAGTGAATTCGGCGGTTTGGATGAACGCGTTTACATGATTACAACATTGAAGAAATGTGAGCAAGGAATGAATGGCGGTTTCAGTCCTACGGGACAACTTGCAGCAATGACGGGTGCGTTGCTGATTGCAGTTGTAGGAATTGGCCTTGGAACTCTGGTTGGAGCGGAGTCGGTAGCGGCACCAATAGAATTCATCCTCAGCATCACACTCATTGGTTTCATCGGTTGTCAAATCGATTCACTTTTCGGCGCCACATTAGAGAACAGAGGTTTGATTGGAAAAGGGACGGTCAACGCGTTGGCGATCGGTTCTGGGGCACTAATTGCAGCCTGTCTTCACCCGATAATCCCACTTTAGGCGGCGGCCCTTAGGGCCGCCGGATTCATCTATTGCCTATGTTTGGGTAGACCATGCATCCGGATGGCGAGACTCGACACTCTCGCAAGTTGCTGGTGCTGATTGCAATCATGCTGGCGATTTCAACTGCCCCAAATGCAAGTTCAGCGAATACGTTCCCAACCGGCCCGGGGCTTGATTGGGAATTGCCTCCATCGCATGGCCTATACATCAATGGATCAACAGGAAATGAGAATCTAGCGAGGACGCTACCCAGTGAGACCGGGCAACCGGATGGAGATCGTGAATTCGGTGGGTCGCCCTTCATGCAAAATTTGCTCACCATGAGCAGCCCTCCTGCAACGGAGGCCTCGCTCCTTCAAGGCAACCTAACCGTGCAACTCTATGCCGGATTGTACGCCGAGGGGACACAATGCAAAGGTCAGAATTTTGGATTCGGAGCTGGATACACGACATTCTATGCAACGGTCATGATTGGAGACAGTCTGGTTCTCGACAATGAGCCAACTGATTCGCAAATTCTAGAATATGATTGGAATAAAGCACAGGAATTCACAATCTACACTCCAATCGACGCATTGCTCGATATTAACGATACAATAACACTAGATATCTCGGTGATTCACAATTGCCAACTCGCGAATGGGCACTTGTACTGGGATACCTACGACTTGTCGAGTGGGCTACAAATAGAGGCGGATATGCTAACACCCTCACTCAACATTTCTGTCAGTTCAAACGGGTTGCCTCGAATCGAATTTACGCCACATTCTCCGTTTGGAACCGATGATTATGACGAACTGCAAATCGATATCATCGGGCCGTTGGATACTTGGGAACAAGGGGTCCACTATCCGATTCCACCGGAAGAGGAACAATTCCAAGATCGCCTGAAGATGGATGCTGAGCACCCACCTCACGGTTCACGACAAACCGATACAGGTAGAATTGCATGGACGTGGATTACCAAGGAACCTCTCGACGAAGGGATGTATGTCGTCGATTTGTGTGCCACGTTGTCTGATGGTATTTACACCATTGATTGTCACTTGGTTGGCGTTCTACGGTTTGAAGTTAAGGAAGCACCTAGCGCCTGGTTAGGCTCGGGATGGTTTGCAGCGATGCCAGTCATTTCGGTTCTGGGTTTATTGGGGTATCTCACCCAAACAAGACTACCTCCTTGGCCGGCGATAATTGTCATCTGCCTGCTGGCTGCAACCACGATGACGGCGATGACTGCACTACCAGACATTGGGCCGGGTGAACAGCAATCGGAAACTTCAGCACCAGATTTCATTCTGCTGAAACATGGGAATGGAAGTGCCAATCTGGGGGATCTTCTCGATGGAAGAGATGCACTGATTCTCGGCGTGTTCACGGCTGGATCTCCGGCTGCTGACCTCCAGATGGAAGATTTCCTCGAAGTGCAGGATAATCTCGGAGATTCGGTCTCCTTCGCCCAACTGATTACTGGCGAGGGAGTGGAGATTTACGATGGTGATTCTCATGCAGCCAAGCTCAACGGTTCGTGGCCGCTAATGATTGACGAGAGCGATGGAGCGGTCGCCCAACAGTTGCCTACGGGGGTTGGAGAAGGCGTGATTATCATCGATTCTGCTGGGTTCATTGTAGACTGGCACACGTCGACAATGAATTCAATCGACATCAAGAAGGCCGTTGAAACAGCTGAATCAGGCGGCGGGAGGACTCCCTTTGAATTCCTACAGATGTCCAGCATACTCGTTTTCCTTCCATTGCTTATTCTAGGATTACCACGGGAGAGAATTGAGGCACCAGAGACGGTGATGATTCCGGCAGCGGGCTGGGTTGGCACAGCGGGTTCCGCAGCGATTGGGTTCGGTTTGTGGGCCCTTCCTGTAGCCATCCTCAGCGTATTCGGTGCGATACTGTGGTCATGGGTACAGGCCGCCCTTATTGGATGGTTGATTTGGCAGACTGTCGCCATGCTAATCTGGCAACGATTACCAGAAGTTGATTGGGTCTCCAATCAGATTTACAACAAACTTCCTGACGACTATAGAGCGTGGCGCTCACAAGATATGTGGACTTGGGATTCAAGGATGGGGCATTGGTTTGCATGGCTTTCATGGCTGGCCATGCCCACTCTCATCGGACAGGGCGTGGGATCCAGAATTGCCTCCGGTGGAATTGGGTTCCTGATGGGCCCAATTATGCTCATTATATTCATTCTACTCGCTGGAATCTTCACTCTGCTGATTAGGCTAATCGCAGCTTGGGGTGGACCAATCTCTAGACTTGCGGGTACATTGACTCGCCCTGTAGCTGTACGAAGTTGGGGTGCCATCAATGCAGGTATCGTCATCTGGCTAGTTCTATGGTACATATTCGGCCCATTATTGGGTTGACTAGAGTTGTGATACGAGGTCACGAAGAACTGCGGATGGGTCATTCGCCTTGGTCACACCACTGGCCAAAAGGACGCCTTCGGTGCCAAGTTCGATGGCCTTGGCCACATCAGCACCGTTCTTGACACCAGCACCACAGAGCACGCGAACGTTGGGGTTGGCTTCCTTTACGGCGGCTGCAGTTCCAGAAACAATACCTGGGTCCGCTGTAGTCACGCTGATGTCGCCACCGATGAGTTCAGGTGGCTCGACTGCGATGAAAGTTGGAGAGAGTGCTGCGAGTGCTTGAGCTTCTTCGATGTTCGCGGCGCACGCGCACACGGGGAAATTGTTTGGCAGTTGACCCAGCAATGTTTTGACATGTTCGAGAGATACCTTGTGCTCCGCGTGATTGATGATTGAACCTGTGGCACCACGGGCCATCGCGGTCTCGGGGTGCAACCAGCCGGTGTTTGAGCCCCAGTCGATTGGATCCAGATGCTGGGTCCAAACTTCGAGATTTGGAGCAGCGGCCTTGACCGCACTCAAATCCAACGCAGAGACGACAGCGACCATGGTCGCATCCGTGGTTGCATCCACCTCAGCCATGGCTTGAGCCAGTGCAACCGCTGCCTCACCTTGAGCGGAGGCATAGGTCTTGAAATTGACAACGATGAGGGTACTCATCGAACCTTGCGAATCGCCGGGGGGTGTTCAACCTGCCGTCGGGAAGACACCGCCACTCTGCGCATGTCCGCTGGGCACAATTGCACCGTGGTCCACCACTACATTCTCAAGAATGCTGTTCTCACCAATACGTGCATTGTGACCGATCATGCAGCCGGATATTTGGCATCCCGGTTCGAGTATCACATTAGAAAGTAAGGCACTACTTACAACTGTGCTGCCATCAGCAACTTTACTGCCGGAATCCAATGCGCTTTCAGAGATCGATACATCCGATGCTACTGAGACTGAAGTTCCGAACCAGTTTCCACCTTCTGCTGAATCACCTGTGATCCAGGCTTCGTTTCGAATCGATGTCTGCATGGCCTCAATGTACGATGCTGGAGTTCCAGCATCCACGAAGTGGCCCTCAAATGGAAAACCCGACAATTCGCCTTCCTCTGCGAGAACCGGAAAAACCACGCGCTCCATACTGAACGCGCCTTCGGGCATTCGGTCGAATACCTCTGGTTCCAACAGATAGGTTCCCGCGTTGATGAGATTGGAAAAGGCCTCCTCTCGAGGTGGCTTCTCCTGGAATCGGCGGATTCGGGTACTTTCAGAATCATAGTCAGCGACACCGAAGCGACTTGGATCTTCGACTTCCCACAATGAAATCGATGCGAGGGTTTCGGATTCTTTGTGGGCTGCAAGCATCTCATCCACACGAAGGCTGGTGAGAAGATCACCATTGATGACGCAGCATGTCCCTTCACCCAGATGCGCACGACAGTTGGCTATTGCACCGCCAGTCCCCAAGGGTTCTGTTTCTTCGACGATGATAATTTCGTAAGGCAGGTCGAGACCAGAGAAGTGTGAGCGCATCTGGTCGATTCCGTAACCAGCGGCGATGAGGACCTTGTCGACCATCCCTTCGGGTAGAATGTCAACTACGTGTTCAATCATCGTTCTGTCGAGGATTGGGATCAAGGGTTTGGGCGCATGGAGCGTCCACGGGCGCAGACGTGTGCCGAAGCCGCCGGCCAATACGATGACGTTCATCGCTCCCGCGAGTCGGACCACCCTCATGTGCCTTGCTCACCGTGGACAGGTCTCACGCGCGCGTGGCGGAGCGTTCAAAGAGCGGCTTCAGGTCGAATGTGTTGAGGGTCGCCGGTGAACATCCACGAGTATCAGGGAAAGCAACTGTTCCGAGATGTGGGGCTCTCCGTTCAGGATGGTATGCACTGCACAAGTGTCGAACAAGCACTGGCCGCATACGATGCCTTGGGTGGCGATGTCGTCGCTGTCAAGAGCCAGATTCATGCCGGAGGGCGAGGCAAAGGCAGCCTCTATGACCCTGATAATGGAGATTTGGTGATGGAAGGTGGAGTCAAGATTGCCTTCAGTCGAGAAGAGGTAGAGAACTATGCTCAAAATATCCTCGGAAATATCCTAGTCACAAAGCAGACTGGGGCTGATGGGAAGATTGTGAGCAACCTGTATGTCGAAGGCGGTTGTAAAATCGCTCATGAATACTATCTCGCAATTCTCATCGATCGTGAAGAAAAGATGCCGCTCATTATGGCCTCCTGCGAAGGTGGGATGGACATCGAAGAGGTGGCTGAGAAAACACCTGAGGCGATATTCAGGGTCCATGTCGACCCGTCAGATGGGTTGCTTCCTGAACAGGCGGAAGGGCTCGCATATTCACTGGGCCTCTCCGGTGCAGCCACCGATTCATTTGTTGAGAACATCACGGGTTTGTTCAATTTCTTCGTCTCTAACGACTGCGCAATGGTTGAAATCAACCCACTGGTGAGAACTGAAGATGACCGAATCGTTCTATTGGATGCCAAGGTAGGATTTGACGACAATGCGTTATTCCGCCACCCAAACATAGTCGAGTTGCGCGACCTCTCAGAGGAAGAACCAACTGAAGTACGAGCAAAGGCAGCTGGATTGTCTTATGTCAAACTGGACGGGAACATCGGTTGCTTGGTCAATGGAGCGGGGCTGGCGATGGCCACCATGGATGTCATCAAATTGTATGGGGGTGAGCCTGCAAATTTCCTCGATGTTGGAGGTGGCGCCAATGAAGAACAGGTGACAACCGCCTTTGGCATCATCATGGAGGATCCAAACGTCAAAGGAATCCTAGTCAACATCTTTGGTGGTATCATGCGTTGTGATATCATCGCACGCGGTGTCATTGCTGCGACCCAAGCATTGTCTCTAGAAGATCCACTAGTAGTTCGATTGGTTGGAACCAACTTCGAAGAAGGGCGTAGGATTCTGGCTGAAAGTGGGCTCAATATCCACACCGCAGAAACCTTGGCTGAAGGAGCTCAGAAGATTGTCGAACTTGTCGGAGGTGAGCAGTGATGGGAATTTGGATTGGAGAAGATGCCAAGGTTCTCGTTCAGGGCATTACCGGCAACCAAGGCACATTCCACGCTACTAAAATGGTGGAATACGGCACAGACATTGTCGGCGGTGTCACACCCCGAAAGGGCGGGCAAACGGTTGATTTGGGTGGCATTCAGGCTCCAGTATGGGACACCATGGTGGAAGCCATTGAGATCACAGATGCGGATGCCAGTGTCATCTATGTCCCACCACGATTCGCAGGGGCCGCAATCATCGAAGCAGCAGATGCTTTCTCGCAAGTTCGCGGGCATGGGATAATCGTCTGTATCACTGAAGGCATCCCGACCCTAGACATGGTCAAGGCTGTAGATTATGTTTCAACCATCGACGGGGTTCGTCTAATTGGACCCAATTGCCCAGGAATCATCACCCCAGGAGAAAACGGAGGCTCGAAGATTGGCATCATGCCGGGACATATTCACGCCAAAGGGAGAATTGGGGTTGTCTCCAAGTCTGGCACGCTTACCTACGAGGCCGTCGCGCAGACCATGAGCATCGATGAAGGACAGAGTACCTGTATCGGAATCGGTGGAGATCCGATCAACGGCACGGGTTTCATCGATTGTCTATCCGCATTTGAGAATGATGAGCAGACCGTCGCTGTCGTCATGATTGGGGAAATTGGAGGAACCGCTGAGGAAGAAGCTGCAGAGTGGGTCGCTCAGAACATGAGCAAACCAGTGGTTGGATTCGTCGCTGGAATGACCGCACCTCCTGGAAAGAGAATGGGGCATGCTGGCGCCATCATCAGTGGTGGTAAGGGCACAGCAGGCGAGAAGGTTGCAGCGATGGAAGCCGCTGGAATCCGTTGTGCCAACGATCCTTCAGAAATCGGTGCTGTTCTGCTGGAAAGTCTGAAGGCCGCTGGTCTACGTTGATTGAACATGGACTTGGCTGCACTGGCACCCATTGTCGTTGTGCTCTGTCTAGGCGCGATTTCACCCGGTCCCTCTTTGGCCGTTCTACTCCGCAATACAATGGAAGGAGGGAAAACACGAGGCGTCGCTTGTGGTTTTGGACACGGCATTGGCTTTGGAATCTATGCGTTCATCGCCATTACAGGTATCGTTCAACTGAAAGCAAGTTCCAGCGGGGCTGCTGAAGTCTTGGAGATTATTGGAGGATTCTTCCTACTGCTTCTCGCTGTGCTGATGTTTCGAGGGTCGAGTAGTGAAGTCACGCATCAGTCTTCAGAACGCAGAGGATTTACTGAAGGGTTTCTAATCGCCTTCCTCAACCCAAAAATTCTCGCCTTCCTACTCGCTGTTTTCAGTCAGTTCGTTCAACCTGACTTCACTTGGGGTGAACGAACAATTGTTGCGTGTATCGCCATGCTCATCGACGGCGGGTGGTACATTTTTGTCGCACTCATAATCTCTGGGACACCTCTGTTAGGGAAACTTGAGGAGAATTCCCGAAAAGTCGAGTTGACGATGGGATGTCTACTAGCAGGACTGGGTGTCTGGATCCTGTTGTAATCAACGAGGTGGGCCCTTTCTCTTGGGTGGGCCACCGGGGCCCTTACCTGGAGGACCGCCACCGGGACCCTTGCTAGGAGGGCCACCACCAGGGCCACGACTTGGAGGGCCGCCACCGGGACCCTTGC
>JAPYUB010000004.1:0-34626 GCA_029942125.1 Candidatus Thalassarchaeaceae archaeon
CATCTTGTCCCAACCAATCGGGGCGGGCAAATTCGTGGTCAGCGGAAGGCACCTCTAATTCAGCCATTACCAATCCGTGATTGTCCCCCTCGAAGAAGTCAATCTCCCAGAACAAATCATCCGCGGGCACCTCATATCGTGTCTTCATGACATGAGGAAATCTGAATGAGGTCACCAAATCCTGTACATCTTCGACCATCACTTCGAATTCCCATTCTGCTCGTGCATAATCGACCACTGGCCCTTTCACCGTCACGAAGGCCGATTCACCTGCCAAACGAATTCTTGGAGTGATATTGGCCGTCTCAATGAGCGCTGAGAGTTGCCGATTCACATCAATCGGCAGATTTCGGACCAAGACCCGTTCTTCAAAGCACAGATTGTCACTTACAATCTCAATCTTCCATCGTGGCAGATAGCACTGAACCATCTTGACACCCCTTCCGAGTGGCGGCAACACAGTTGGGTCCGGAACGAAGAATCGATACTCGATCTCCACACCGTCTCCCGACATGAGCCCCGGTTTCCCTCGACGGGCTTTGAGCATGATGGAACCGACCCATTCAAGCGAGAGATTCACCCCGCCTTCACCATGGGCGAGCCCCGAATCCACAAGAACGGCATCGCCGACGTTGAGTTCGGCGAGGACGTAACATTGGTCGATCCTGTCAACCTCTACGGTTGCACTTTGGGCGACGATGTATTTGTTGGCCCCTTTGTTGAAATCCAGCGCCGTGTGTCCATTGGCGCACGTACACGCGTGCAAAGTCACGCTTTCATTTGCGAACTCGTGACCATTGGTGAGGACTGCTTCATCAGTCATGGTGCGATGTTCATCAATGACCCATTCCGCATTGGAGGGCCAGCTCGCGGAGATCAAACCCAGTGGAAAGAGACCACCATCGGTAATCGCGTGAGCATTGGCACGAATGCGACCATCATGCCCGTCAGCATCTGCGACGATGTCGTAATTGGAGCGGGCAGCGTGGTAACCAAGGACATCACAGAATCAGGGACATACGCAGGAAACCCTGCACGACTCATGTCTTGAGATGGTGTTAATGAGAACTGAAACCGGATTCCAACGGTTTCGGTCGAATAAATTCGTTCAATCTTTCATTGCCTACTCAATATTCCGTGCTTTCTATGGCTCGGGCATCCTTCTCTTCACCTGGCTTTTCGCAACGAAAACCGAGGCTCCTTTGTGGATGTCAATCGCCTTCCTTCTTTGTTCAATGGTATTCTCTCGGATGTTATTCAAATACATCAAGAAGAGACGTGAAAGCAATTCTCCGCAGGGAGATAACTAAGCAAAACATCAGAATGGTAACGGCTTATCCAATCTCTCGGCCATTTCCACATATCGATTGGTGTGTTCAGTTCCGGGTACGTGAATCACGAATTGCCAATAACGCCAGGCGGCGACTGCTAAGACCGCATATCGGTGCAGGTCAGGGAGGGCTGCATGTTCTGCCCCTGTCAACGGCCGAACCGACTCGTATCCAGCCAACAACGCATCCCACAATTCAGGAACTGCCAAACCATTTTTCCAGCCAAAACCAACATAGGTTGTCACAAGATCCATTGCGAATGATTCAATACAAATTTCCTCAAAATCAAGTAGAGCGAGAACCTCCCCCTCTCGCCCAATCACGTTGTCAGGATACAGATCACCGTGGATAATACCACAGGGCAAATCCTCTGGAATACGTTGTTTGAGAAGAAGCGTTTCCTTCTCCAACATCTGCAGGAACGGCGTCATTGAACCATCCTTCTTCGCATCTTTGACAAGTTTTTCCCAGAGGACATATCCAATGGCGAATGTCGTCGGAATGCTCTCATGAACCGGAACCTCGTGCATCTGGGCCTGCGCCTTGCCAAGTTCGTAAAGTGAAGCAGAGTCTGAAGGTAGCCAACCGCCGTCGATAAACGGCATCAGCATCCATGCCAGATTGTCCTTGACAAGCATCCGTACGCCCCCCTCCAACAGCAATGGGGCGGGCGTAAGCACACCGTGTTCTGCAAGCCAACATGTATGCTGGATGATTTGCTCCACCTCATCAGGTGGCCTTTCGTCCCAGACTTTCAGAACGAGCCGCGTCTCATCATCGAGCGTGACCAAATAATTCGAATTGGCCCACCCTCCAGCTAGTGGCTCCATCTTGTTCAGTGGTGCCACTCCAGCCGCTGACAGCAACCACGACGCCTCTTCCACACTGACATTGGTATACGCCATCCAACCACCTTCACTGTTGGAGCACATCGCGAATGGTACTTCTGAACATGGCAATTGAACGCCGATGATCAACGACACCAGCATGCTCCTTTGCCGCAACCCCATACTCTTCTCGATTATCGTAAGTATCTTTGATGGCAGACACCCAATCATCCAAATCACCATCTTTGGCGACCACGATTCCACCATTACCCACCGCTTCAGGTTGACTTCCAATGTCGATGGTCACAGAGGGAACGCCAAACAGGCCCGCTTCGTTGATGACGCGTCCCCAAGAACCCGTACTTGCCACAGTCAGAACGTGAACATCACAATTCGAAAACACATCTTCCACAGAGGTATGCCCTCGCCAGATCGTGTTGCCGAACTCACCCAGCGCTTCTGCATATGAGCCACCCCCATAGACATCGACCCGTGCATCCGGCCATGCTTCCTGAAGATGGGGCAGCAGTCGTTTGTAGAATTCGTATCCTTTTTCTGGAGTGACGCCGACGACTGCAATTCGGGGTACACCACCATCGTTCATCTCGACCCGTGTCGTTAGGCCAACCAATCGCTTCTGTGAAACATCCTCTGCGTTTCCAAACCGTTCGGCGTAATTCACTGGAAGGGGCACATGTGCGCTATACTCTATGTTGAAGACTCCACGAATCTGTTTGATGAGCCCCTGTCCAGCCCCGCACACGGCTGCAGCACCCTCTAGTGAGTCACGATACAACCGGGGGTGATTGAACTGCAATTCATCGCGTACGAAGGCAAGGTATGGGATTCCAGCATCAGAGAAGGCCTTGGCTGCACCGGCCGACCAATGAAGTTGAGTTACACCGAGCAGCACATCCCCGCTGCTTCTGGCCGCTCCGATCTCTGCCTCGAGTAGTGGCGCTAACCACTTTGCGAAGACGCGATTGCTCTTGGAGAGATGTTGCCGCTGAAGACCAGAATGCTGCTTCCCCGTTCGCCGACTGCGCAGACGCCAAGCAAGACCCGACCACAGATCCTCAACTGGATGATTACAGACTGCCCGTTCGAGACCACCGTCTTTGGTCAAATCGGTGATATCACCTCGACTGGAACTCTGGAAGACCTTGACAGACCAATCACTCGCTTCACCGCTACCCGAATCATCCTCTAGTGGAATGTAATTGGGTGCATTTTCGATGAACGGTCCCTTTCGAGCCACTCCTTTCAGGAGTGTTGCAAGTGACATCTCTGCCCCTCCAGCAGGCGGGTCAAGGTCACGTAGAGCCGCTAGAATACGGACACCCATGTGAACCGCGGTAAGCCACAACCACATCAAATCGCCCCATATTCGTAGACGAACAACCCTTAGTCGACACCGTCATGAACAAGACCGGAGTCGCGCGACTATGGGATTCACCGTTGCAGTGGTTGGAACCGGTTACTGGGGCCGCAACCACGTTCGAACTTGGGTGTCCCTCAAACAAGAGCGACTTATCGATCAGTTGATTGTTTGTGATGTTGATGAAAACAGAGCTCGCGAACTTGCAGAAGAGTTCGATTGTGAATGGCATTCAGACGCACTCACACTTCGTGAAAAATACGAAATCGACGCGGCCACCATCGCAACACCCACACCAATGCACGCGCCCCTTGCTATCGCCCTGATGGAGCAGGGCGTCGACGTTCTTGTCGAGAAACCCTTGGCCATGGATGAGGCTGAAGCACAATCCATCGTCGCCTGTGCCGAAGAGCATGGACGGTTGCTGTGTGTAGGCCATCTGTTTCGCTATCACGTTGCCATTCGCAAGGCTGCAGACATGATTGCAGCCGGCGAGATTGGCCCTGTCCTTCACATCGAATCTGAACGCTTGTCGGTTCGTGAACCACGGCCTGATATTGGTGTCATCGCAGCCCTCGCCATTCACGATATGGACATCTGTCGAGATTTGATGGGTGATATGGATCCAGAAGAGATAGATGCATTCTCATTACCAAGCGAAATCGAAGGCATCGAAGATCACGCAGTCATCCATATGCGCTTCCCTTCAGGTACGTGTGGTAATCCACTGGGACCATCTGCTCAAATCACTGTTTCATGGCGCAGTCGCGTACGCGGAAAGGTTCGTGAATTACGCATCATCGGTAGAGATGCATCACTCCACATCGACTATCTAGATCATACAGGATTGTGGTTGCACAACCACCCAGACAACATTCGTGGGCCGGAATGGGGTGGATTTGGTGCAGCGCCACGCGAACGTGTGGAGATTGAAGGTGGCGAACCTAGTCTGACTGCTGAATTGCGGGCTTTCGCTCAGGCCAGCCAATCTCTCGTTTCGGGTAATTCACTGGATTCACTCAACCTACTAGCACCAGGCCACATTGGCGTTGTTGGTATGCGTTTGGTAGAAGCCGCACTGCGCGCAACGAAATAACGCCGATGAGATGATTCAAGAAGCACCCCCGCTTCGCACGGCCATGGACCTCAATTTGGGTGAATCCCTCTTGGGTGGCGTGTACGATCTCTATGTGGACGCATTGGGTAGCACTGTAGCTTGGTGGCTTGGTAATCTTACGATTTTCGCCATCCTCGCTTTGGCTTATTGGGTCATTACGAATTGGAACGACGTTTCCAGTGGTTTGGGTATTACGGGGACACGAGTCACAGCATGTTTGGCCATCCTCGGTTTTACCGTTGGCCAATTCGTGTTTTACCAAGATCAGTTCGGTTTTCCAACATCTGGCGCATTTCTCACTGCACTCAGCACCAGTGCCTATCTGTGGTGGCAATGGTATCAACTCGAACCACAGAAGGCTTGACCCTCTAAGAGCATTCATGAGCCGTAGGCAACGCCATCCACACAATGGCGACCTTTGGTGACCACCCTCCTCTTCCCGACTCCCTTGAGTCCCTGCTAGCTGATGAAACGGTATCCACCCTATTCCTGAAAGCGGAGTGTCCACCGCGTGTCAAAGCGGGCCATATCACCGAATTAAGATTGGAAGAACTGGATTCTCCAGCGTGGGACAAGCCGACAATGGAATCACTCGCCGATGAACTAGTGATCATCATCGATCAACACGACCACCGCTCGGATTGTTTTGTTGAGATTGAGCGAGACGGATGTCGAATTATCCAAGCAGGTGATCTACGAATCACCTGTGCATGGCCCCCCTTCTCAGAAGCATGGGAAATCACAGTTGTACGTCCAGTGGCCCACCTCTCTCTCAGTGATTACGAATTGGATCCACGTCTCATCGAGCGCCTTTCTGATCACCACCGAGGCGTATTTGTCGTCGGCAAACCAGGCTCTGGAAAAACAACGTTTGCTCAAGCGATTGCCGCCTATTTGGACGAAGATATTGGTGCAATGGTCAAGACCATGGAATCCCCTCGCGATTTGCAAGTTCCACATAGGGTGACGCAATATGCACCCCTCGAGGGAGATCTCGAAAAAACCGCTGAAGTAATTTTCTTGGTCCGGCCCGATTTTGTCATTTTCGATGAAGTCCGTCGTGCTCGAGATTTCGAGATATTTGCAGATGTAAGATTGGCCGGCGTTGGCTTACTTGGCGTTACTCACGCGAATAGCGCACTGGAAGCGGTTCAACGATTGATAGGAAAGGTTGAATTGGGTATGATTAGCCAAGTTCTCGACACAGTAATCCATATCGAAAAAGGCCAAATTGCACAAGTTCTAGAACTGAAAATGGTGGTTAAGGCACCGAGTAGTATGGAGTCCGACCTATCTCGTCCAGTCATTGAAGTTCGTTCGTTCCCTTCCAACAAGATGACTCACGAGATCTTTTCATTTGGTTCTGAATGTGTGGTCGTCCCAGTCGATGGTTCTGGGTCACAGAGTCCAGCCAAGAAATTAGCATCCGCGGAACTTGCTCGCCAGATTCAACGTTGGTCGGGCGCTAGGGTACATCATGTTGAGATGGCATCAGATACGGCAGCCACAATTTTTGTTGATGATGGGGCCATTGGCGCTATCGTAGGGCAAGGCGGTTCCAGCATTCGAGGAATGGAAGAAGAATTTGGTATCAAACTCAAGGTCAAAGGTGCTGCTGAAATACCTCGTGGCACAAATAAAATCGGTAGCAATGCCCCCGAATGGGATATGCAGGCAGAACGATCGAAGGGCGGCCATTCATGGGAACAGGGCGGCGGCGGACGCCGTGGAAAGAAGGGAAAGCGCCGTAGATGATGCCCATAGGGCATCGCGAAGGCTTCATGAGTACCGCTTTGGCCGAGTCAATCATGGGCGACGAAGGTGCCGGCTCCCCTCCCGTGGTGATTCTACGTGAGGAAACCAACGTCACAAGCGGCACCGCGGTCCAAGAGTCACTTATTGCAGCCGCACGAGTGGTCGCAGATATTCTTCGGCCGACATACGGGCCACGCGGATTAGACAAAATGCTCTACAATCCAGTCGATGGAAGAACTGCAGTCACCAATGATGGTGCCAAAATAGTTGCAGAATTGATGATTAAACACCCTGCAGGAAAGATGCTCGCCGCAATGGCTGAATCACATGAGAATTCCTGTGGTGATGGTGTAACGGGAACAATTCTGTTGAGTACAGAACTATTGATTGAAGCGGGCCGATTATTGGAGAAGGGCTTGCATCCATTGACAGTCATTGATGGGTACAACAAGGCGTGCTCGATAGCGCTGGATACAATCTCTGAATTGGCCATGCCCTCTACCCCTGATTTACTCGAACAGGTCGCAATCACCTCGTTGACTGGTAAGGGAGCAGAAGGCGCTGTAGGGGTACTTTCGAAGATGATTGTTGAGGCCCTGAACATGGTTGAAGCGGATGCAGATTTCATCACCATGCACAAGACCAATGTTGGAAGCCTCGTAGATAGCAAACTCATTCACGGAATAGTTGTACGTCGTCGCATTCTATTGGATGCCCTTCCCTCACAAATTGATGATGCAAAGGTTGCTACAATCAATGGGGATTTAGTACCAAGAAAGCAGATCCGTTCCGCCGAAATTGAAATTGAGCACACATCTCAATTAGATGCATTCTTGGAGGCCGAAGAAGCCACCCGGGATAGTCTTGCAAAAACATTGCTTGCTTCGGGCGCCAACGTATTCATCTGCTCAGGATCCGTCGACAAGGGCCTGTTTCATCGCTTGATGAGAGCGGGATGTTTTGTGGCCGGTGAATTTGATATTCAGGAATTGCGAAACACTTCTCTAGCAACAGGCGCTCGAATCATCGAGCATATTGCGGATATATCTTCAGATGATATCGGACTAGCGGGTCGTTTGTCCACTGAACGACGTACGCCCACTGACCAGGTCGAAGATATCATTCGCCTAGAATCATGCCCATCTCCAAAGGTAGTCACTTGTGAAATCGGCGGGGCCAATAATCTCGCAGCCGAAGAAGCCATTCGCGCTATTCACGACGGCCTTCGAGCTACGGGCATGGCCATCCGCCACAATCGCATTATCCATGGTGGTGGCGCAACATCCATGGCTTGCGCGCTAGCCATCAGAGAAACTGCTGAACACGAAGCGGGACGAAATCGATTAGCCATGGAGTCCTTCGCGTGCGCACTCGAAACCATACCCACGACCTTAGCACAAAATGCAGGTGCCGATGTATTGGACCGAATTTTGGAGTTGCGAGCAGCTCATAGAAATGGTATTGGCGATGCAGGAATAACTGCCAACGGGGAAGTAGGCCCGACTGTAGCCAAGGAGGCAGCCAACAATCTTGAATCTGCTTTGAGTGCAGCCACAGAGACCTGTACGAGTATGCTAAGAATAGATCAAGTCGTGTCTGCACGTGGCGATTGAGTCACCATTGGGTTCAAAGGCGGACATACATTCGCTGCCTAACGGGTTCCTCTCATGGTTGACCTCGACCAGCCGACACTCACTACTTCTGTGCCGGGCAAAGAAGGTGCAAATGCACCCCGTGCTCTGATTTCTGTTTATGACAAAACAGGCGTGACCGCCTTCGCGACAGCATTGACGGCGATGGGCTGGCAAATCCTTTCCACAGGAGGAACCGCCCGTCTTCTTCGTGAGAATGGACTTGAGGTAATCGATGTCACTGATGTGACGGGGCACCCCGAAGTATTCGATGGCAGGGTTAAGACCCTCCATCCTGCCATTCATGCAGCCATTCTTGCGCGGGGAGACAATCCAGATGACATGTCAACCCTCGATGAACTAGGTTACCCTCGAATCGACTTGGTTGCTGTGAATCTTTACCCATTCGAGGAAGTAGCTGCTCAGGACCCACCAGTAAGCGAGGCGGATTTGATTGAAATGATCGATATCGGTGGCCCGACATTGGTTCGTGCATCTGCCAAGTCCCATGCAGACGTCCTCATCGTAACCAACCCTGATGATTATGGCGAACTTCTAGAAACTATTCAGGAAGCTAATGGCGATCCGGCTGCAGTAGACATCAGCGTCCGCCAAAGATTGGCACTTATCGCATATCAGCGCACGGCCGCATACGACGTTGCGCTCGCCAACACCCTCGCAAACCGCTTCGAATCTTTGGGAGATGAAGCGGAAGAAACCCTTCCCGAAAAACTCCTTGTTTCAGGTGGACATCGCAACCCACTCCGTTACGGCGAGAATCCCCATCAACCCGCCGCCTTCTATCCAAGTCAAGGGCCTGGTGAAGCCCCGAGTGGATTGGCTGCCGCCCAACAACATGGAGGTAAGGCGCTCTCATTCAACAATTATCTCGATCTAGACGCCGCCTTACGATTCTGTCGCTCTTGCGTCGGCCCTGAATGGTCCAAATGGCCGCACTGCTGCGTCATCATCAAGCATACGAACGCCTGTGGCGTGGCACTTTCTACTGATCAGGTTGCAGCATGGGATGACGCCCTGGCCAGTGACCCAGAATCCGCTTTTGGTTGCGTTATCGCATTCAATTCACCCATTACAAAGGAGACAGCAGAACGGATTGGCCCTCACTTCGTAGAGTGCATCATCGCTCCGGGTTATGAGGGCGGTGTATTGGAAATTCTCTCCGAGAAGAAAAATAGACGCTTGCTAACCCTTGAGGGAATGACGCCCCTAGATATGCAAACCCAATTCCGTCAAATCGATGGGGGCTGGCTGGCACAGACAGAAGGCGCACCAATCATTGATTGGTCAGATGTTCAATGCGTGACCAAGGAAGAAGTCAACCCAGAACAAATCGATCTTGCTAGGTTCGGCGTCACAGTCTGCGCTCAGGTGAAGAGCAATTGTGTAATTTTCATACAACCCACCGAGACTGGATTCGCAACAGTAGGAATTGGTCCAGGACAGACCAGTCGCGTTGAAGCGGTTCGAATTGCAGCCAGAAGGGCGGGCGTCCGCGCCCAAGGCGCGATGATGGTTTCAGACGCCTTCTTCCCATTCAGAGATGGAATTGACACCAGTCATGAAATTGGCATCACTGCAGTCATTCAGCCTGGCGGAAGTATCCGTGATTCAGAAGTTATCGAAGCCGCCGACGAGCATGGAATGATGATGCTGTTCACAGGGACCCGTCTGTTCCGGCACTGACCCCTTCAAATAGCCCGGACTTGGCGGCCGGTGTGGGGCATTGAACAATGGACGCCAGTTTCTCAGATTTGGGCATTGACCCAGGCCTTGTTCAAACCTTAGAGAAACAAGGTATTACCGCGCCCTTCGAAGTTCAACTAGAAGCGATTCCAGATGTCATGCTTGGTCACGACATTTGCTGTCGCGCACCGACAGGCTCTGGCAAGACATTGGCATTCGGCCTTCCATTGATTTCTAGAACACCTCGGGCAGATCCTGAGTTTCCTACTGCACTCATTCTTTCACCCACCAGAGAATTGGCTGAACAAATTTGTAGTGTTTTGACTCCCCTTGCTGCAACATTTGATCTTGAAGTGATGGCTATCTATGGTGGCGTTCCTTATGGCCGACAACGAAAGGCATTGTCTAGGGGCACCGACATCGTCGTCGCCTGCCCTGGGCGCCTCCTTGACCTCCTTGACAATGGAGCATTGAGTCTCGAGGATGTTGGCATGGTCGTTCTTGACGAAGCGGATCGAATGGCCGACATGGGATTCATGGAGCCGGTATGCGACATTCTTGACCGATGCGCCCCAAATCGCCAGACAGTTTTGTTCAGTGCAACACTTGATGATGAGGTTGGCGATTTGGTTGATAACTATCTCCACGAACCCGTGACCATCGAGGTCGGGCCCAAAGAGGTCAGTATGGAGAGTATGGAGCATTTCTTCTGGCTCATGAAGAGTTCAATGAAACCAGGAATCGCTTCAGAAGCTATACGTAAATGTGGTAGAACAGTCGTGTTTTGCCGTACCCGTAGAGGTGTTGATCGCGTCGGCGATGAATTGGTCGATGAGGGCATCAGTGTGGCAACATTACACGGCGGACTCGATCAAAGAAAACGCGACCGAGCGATGGCAAAATTCGTCGAAGGCCGTTGTATGGCCCTCATTGCAACCGATGTTGCTGCACGTGGAATCGATGTTGAGGGGATTAATTGCATCATTCATTATGATCCACCAGAAAATGGCAAGGCGTACAAACATCGTAGTGGAAGAACTGCGAGAGCGGGTTCATCGGGCACTGTCATTTCATTTGTTCAAAATCCCCAGAGGAAGATGTGTAACGCCATTCAGAAAGAGGTCGGTATTTTTGTCAAATTCAGTCCACCCGATTTCAACAATTTACCCAAGTACGATGTACAATACATCCCACCTCCACGTCGAAAGGATAAGCCACGTAAGCCAAAGAGAGATGCGAAACGATCCCGCTTCCACAATAAATCTAGTCGTCGTCAAGATGATCGTCGCTCAAATCGGGGATACAAACCCCGTCGTGGGTCTTCTCGCCGGTAATATCCACAATCAACTTGTGGAAAATCCGATGTGTACTTCTTGACCATCGGTTTTCATGATGTAAAGAGATGTGAGATTCACTCCATTTTCTGCAAGTCCTCGGGCGAAGTCACCGAGGGCGCCGGGCTGATCCTGCAAAACAACAGTTTGTAATTTTCTGGTTGAGTATGTGATGCCGATTGCATCCAACACCGCCGCTGTTCCCTCCGAATCATCTGTGACGAGTGCAGCCGCAGCAGACGAACTGGCAATGCCTGCACCCGCGACGATGTTAATTCCCGCCTCACCGATTGCTTCGCAGCATTCAGCAAGTGTTCCGGGGCGGTCTTCCAATGCGATTAGAAATTCGTTCATGAATCGCCGACCGAGCAATTTGATTTCAAATTACCGAATCAGCCAAAACGGGGTTATTTCCGCGTTTCCACTTTGGTATACAGCCACCAAACACCGATGCACCCAACAAGAATTATTGTGGCTGCACCGTATCCAGGGTCTGCCCCATTCCACGAGGAAGGATCAGCCATCATTCCATCGCCCCGAGTTGAAACATACCAAACAAAAGTGGCTGAGGACATGGTCATCACGGCAATCATCCCCATGATTCCATTTTTCGCATGCTGTGGCACAGTCTTTCCAGTCGCATAATATTCAAACATCGCTGGACCAAAATATCGATTTGTCAAAGTCCACCTAAACATACTTTCACTGGAACATGAAAAGAGAAATGCTGCAGGAACCGCCCATGAAACGGTGGGCCAACCAGGAATCCAAATTCCAACTATTGCGAATACAACGAAAAGCAATCCAATTGCGATGTACAAACGACTCTTGGCTGAACTGCTTGCAACGCAATACCGTTCGACGATGTCATCAATCGTCTCAAGCCGCTCACCCATGATTGGTCCCCCAATATCATGCCTATCACCCTTCGTGTGTGCGTGCCAAGGCTCTTGAGTTGGTACTATTTGGCCCAACCAGTGAGTGGGATGGAAGCAATGCGCGTTGCGACGGCAGAAGCCCCCCTTCGTCTTGCAGTATTCATTTCGGGGTCCGGGTCAGGGATGCAGGCCCTACTCTATCATCAGGAATCCAAACCATGTTTACATGAAACTACACTTGTGGTCTCAAACATTGCAGGAGTCGCTGGTTTGGACAAAGCTGAAGCCCACAATGTCAACACAGTCACAATCGAATTGGATCGGTCAATCACAGATCGTAACGAACGTCGTGAAGCCCATGAAAGAGACATTATGGCAGCCATGGAAGAACATGGAATTGAAGCAGTCATTCTATCTGGATATATGCGAATATTGTCTTCTTTATTCGTCCGTGCATGGAAAGGACGATTACTCAACATCCATCCTTCTCTTTTGCCAAAATATCCGGGCGCCCATGCACATAGGGATGCCTTAGCAGATGGCGCTACTGTGACGGGTTGTACCGTTCATTTGGTTGATGAGGGTGTAGACTCAGGCCCAATCTTGGCCCAACGAGAGATTGAGATTTTACCTGACGACGATGAGGATAGTTTGTCAGAACGTGTCAAGGCACTCGAACACAAATTGTATCCAGAAGTCATCGATGACTTCTCTGCAGGCCTCTTGTGAGTTCTCAGACCGTACTTATAGGTTAATTTGACCATATGCATTAGCTCAAATCAAGTGTATTTACTTGAATAAGAGCGATCGCAGGACCCCTCTCTCTCACCCCGCTCTCTTCATGTATATTTTTCACATACAAGCATTTTGAAGAAGAAACCTAAACCACCCATAAAACGTATTAATTAGTTTTTTTTCAGTCTTTTTCAATTAATTGAACACATTCCACATTCAATGTAGTTGATAATTATCTGTAAGGACCAACAGCTCTGTCAAAACCCCCGTGACGATCACAGTCCCCTCCCTAAAACCAAACAACCCCTCTGTTATTCTAACTAATATTGCAATTAATACCAAATACAAAGATTTTTGATGAATTAATTCATTAACCCCTACACACCCGAGAACCACATGGAGGCCACTGTCACACTCCCTTCACAACTCGTTGAGCGGCTAATGAGCAGTGCAAATGAACTGGACCTTTCAATCAGCCAATATTGTCAATTAATTCTCGAAAATTATCTACAGGATGAAGATAACATCGTAGCAGCGGACCCTTCCATATTAGACCCTTTGAAATTAACCAATCTAGACGAAAGCAGGCTGAATTCGACCATTATCGGCAACCCACTCGAGGGTGGTGCAGTATCAGGGCACATCAATCGTATGTTGCCTTTGAAGTATGGGTGCAGAATGCTTTGGTCCCTGTTAGATGAACAAGGTACAGGGCCGACTATACACGATTTCCGTTCAGCAATTAGGGCTAGTGTGGACCCCATCCGAACACTATTGAAACAATTTGACGAACACCAAGGCCGTGAAAGGGGATCGAGAACCCATTCTTCCTTCCCGAACGGCGAACGCGCAGCAACAAACCGATTCTTGAATCACTACATGATTCGCAGAGCTCGTGCTGGAGAAACCAACCCATCTGGTGCATTGTATGATTTCGGATTGATTGGTGTGGATGATTCCGGCCGGGTACAATTTACTGATTCAGGAAAAAGATTCACCAGGGAACCAAATCCCATCATCGACGAATCACTCGAGGGGGGCCCTTCTTTGTCCCCAACAGAACGAGCACTAATCGTATCCCAAGTTCGAAACAACATGGGTAATGAATGGATGTACATGCGGCACATTATTGACGGTATCCATATCGGATCCAACACCCCTTCGTCATTGCTTTCCCGCATACAGCGAAGGTATGGCCCAGGGACCAAATCGAACTGGAGTGAATCAGTCATCCCCCACATGAGGAGTGGTGTGCTGGGTAGGATGCAGGCCCTGGGTTTCATCGAGAGAATTTTCACCGCAAATCGGGTTGAATACACCATTACCCCGGCCGCAATCCACATCCTAGATTGAAGTGCGATCTGTAGAGATTATTGCAATGAATCATAAACTGTGGCATATCTCTAAGAGATATGCCTTGGGCAGCATATGCGTTTTTCAGCATTTTAGCAGCCATGTTTGTTTACGGTGTATTTCGAATCCTTAACGGCGAAGAGAATCCCGCCCACACAACTCGTCTTGGCAATGTACGGGCAACCCCCGTCGAGGTATCCGAACCTAGGCCCAACCGATTTGCTTTGGAAGAAGATATGGAACGACTACCAACACCAACAGTCGCTACCGATTCTGAGAAAGCACAATCTGATGCCACACCTGAGGATGAGGGCGTTGAAGAGTCAATTGAAGCTGAGTATGCAGAGGCTGAAGAACCAGCATCATCCGGCGATTTACTAGATTCGTCAGAAGCACTTCTTGCTGAAATCGGCGCAGAGTGGGACACAAATCCCAGAAAGAAACCCGATTCAACCAAACTCAATGTCGAAACCGGAGAAGAGGTTTCAAATCCAGATCTATCAGACTTCCATAACCGCCTTGAAAGAGAAGGGGCACAATCTGGCCAAGTACAAGTCAGTCTAATTTGGGACAATAAAAACGATCTCGATCTCAGCGTAATTTGCCCATCTGGTGAGCGGATATCGTTTGATCACAAATTGTCAACATGTGGCGGGCAATTGGATGTCGACATGAATGAATCACCCACAAGCGAACAACCGGTTGAGAACATTTTCTGGCCCTTAGGAGCAGCCCCCAAGGGCGAATACAAGGTTTTAATTGAGCATTTTGAACAACACGCTGAAGAAGATCTCACCCCTTACAGGGTTCTGGTGGATGATAGTAACGGCCCCAAAGAGTACCGGGGTGAAATTACTAATGACGAACCACCCCGTTTGGTGTGTGTGTTTACAGTTGAGTAGGGGGAAATCAGATGCGCCTTTCAAGAAAATCGCGGAAATTCCAACGGCGTATCAATCGTAGTAAGACTATTGATTCACTCCAAATGATTGCTAATGAGGTACAGGTTGAATATGATAGCCGAGAAATAACTCATAATGAAGCAATGATATTGGGTAATCAGCTCCAACTTAGGGCGGAACAAATTGACAACAGCCAACTTGTCTATGCAATTTCAGATCGAGATACCTATCGGCGTCTCATCGAAGTATATCTCGACGATGGGATTTTAACAAGGACTGAACAAATTCTTCTTTGGGATGAACGTAGGAAATTAGGCATATCCGAAGATTCCCATGATGCACTTCTATTATCACTGGTTGCACGATATCAAAAGCAAGGCCGTTCCATTCACATTCATTTAATGCCAAACCCACCTGAGATTGAAGAAGAAGAACAACCAGAGGAGTGATTCGATGGATAATATGGCTGGATATGCAATAGTATCCACCACAGTCTTAGTCATGGCGTGGCAAGCAATTTCTCACTTAAATCAGGGTAGGAGAAAATCAGAATCACTCTTGAGTTCCTTGAAAATAGAAGATATCGAAGTTGAAGACACCCTTCCTCCATCACGTGCATCCTTGTCACAATCTCTCGTCAGTCCCCGAATCGATTATGCCTCCGATATGACCCCGTTTCCAACCCATTCACAGCAACGGCAAACGGATAAACGCCATACAATGAAACAAGAAATTAGTGAGTTACAGGAGACCAACATCGGAAGATATTCGATTCTTGATCGAACCGCCGAAAAACTGGCTGAATGCCAAGGCATCATCGAATTAATCCAAGGGCTGAGCGTGGAATACAATATAGAAGCTAACCAAGACCTCATTGAAGCACCCCTTGAAGGGGCGACTCTTGCCGAATTGGAATTACGTCAGGCATCGTTGTTGGAATTATACGAACGAATGTATCAACTCACATTTGAAGACACAATTCAGGAAATTCGAAAGAGAGAATTGGGGTTGCAAGAAAACCAAGAAAAAATAACCAAGGCAATCGTCGATACCGAAACGAGCGAACTTTCCACTCAACTTGAGCAGTTGAGGCGAGAAGAGGAAATGTATCGCGAAATCCGTTCCGCACAAACAGTAAGTTCCCTAGAAAAACTAGATTTTTCGAAATTGAATGAAGATGGTTCAATACGTCTCAAAGCCCACTTCAAATTTTACCATTCACGATTGAGTGAGAAAGAACGCCTCCAATTCGAAGCAGAACTATACCGTCATTTCGCTGATTTGATCCATGATTGCGAAGAGCAAGAAGAATTACACGAAATGGAATTCGAAGATTTACCTACTCATCTGCTAACTGAATTGAATGAACGCCGTAACAAACGCATTGTAGCCCTGAATGCTAAAGATGAGAAAGAGAGAAAAGCCGCTCGTACCGAAGAGATACGTTTGGCAATCGAATCTGCAAAGTCATCATCCGAACTCGATAGAATTCGAATTACTGGAGTGGATACAACCCAACAAGAAGAATTGAAGGAACTCCTTGCCCGAACTAGAGAGAACCTTGTGTGCGACGAACTCAATTCCAAAATTTTAGATTGTGAATATGTGCTTGAACTGGATGCCATCAACATCAGAGGTGTTACAGATGAACAATCTGAATTGCTAACAGAATTCAAAACCGCGAGGCGTACCGAATTGGTCGAAATCGCCCGCCAACGGAAATTTACTGAACAGTATACTCGATATTTGAACTCAATCCCACGAATAGAAGATATTGAAAAACTCCTTTCCGTAGACATTGTGAACACCACCGAGAAGCAGCACCAAGAATTGGAAGAATTACGTCTTACACGTTTTGATTATCTGGAAGAAATCGAAAAACAAAGAGTCGAAGAAGCGCAAGCCAAACAATACCAACTTCTTCGGGGCTTGCTTGAAACGGCTAAATCTTCAGTCATTTTAGATAAAATAGAAATCGAAGAAGTCAACGAAGATCAGGAAGCACGTTTGATCGAAATTAAGGAAGAAGTAAGGGAGATTCTCGTAGAAGACGAGATGATAACAACACATGTCGAGAAAGCAGAAAAAAAATCCAAGAAAGCACCCACCCCCGACGAATTCGATTATGAACCCGAATCTGCATTCAGAACCCGCATCAAGACACTGGACGCTGGTGACGGCCACCTACGATTCAGCTTACTGTGGGATAACATGAATGATTTGGATCTCATTGTGAGAACCCCCGGTGGAGAGATAATCCACAGAGGGAAACGCAAATCATCTTGCGGGGGTCATCTCGATCTCGAAATGAACTCTCAACCCGAAATGAAATCCGCTTTGGAGAATATTGTATGGCCAAAAGGTACTACACCCCCACCTGGAATTTTCAACGTATTCATTTGGCATCGTAAACGCCATCAAAGATTGCGAAAATCAGATCCAACCATTTTCACTCTGCGGAGTAAAGTTGGTGCAGATTATCTTCAATATTCAGGAAAAACTAGTTTTGGCGACAATCTCAAACTCATCGCATCTATCGAAGTCCCTGACGCGGAAACAATGGAGAAACGAACGCAATCAGAAATCGAACTTTATCGCCACCAACGAGCAGATGTGATGTCTGCCCAATCTGTTGAGGAATTCCCTACAATCGATGACGATATTTCAACCGTCCACAGGGTCATGCTAAACAGATTGATGGAGAAAAGAGAATCCGAACTTGAAGAGGCGCAAAGGAAGCAATACATTGCAGATCAAGAAACTCAGTATAACCAAATCATGGCAGAAATTAATGAATCAACAGACCTTGATGAATTATCTGCAATACGTTATTCACATGTATCAACCGATGTCGTGAAATATATCGAAAAAGCAATTGTCAACCGACGTAAATTAATCGAAGCCGGGTTGAAGAAACAACAGCAAATTGAGTCTCAACAGCAAATTGAGAATTACCGCGCCCAAATCAATGAATCAGAAAATTTGACTACACTCTCATCAATTGTCTTTGAGGGCGTTGAAGATCGCCAAGCAAAAGCGCTTCAACAACTCAGAATCGCCCGCCGAAAAGTCATCCAAAATACAGCAAATAGTGTTGAAATTGAGCAAGACAAACAGGTCAGATTGCATGCTGCACTTAATGAGGCATACAAACGCGGAGGACTCCAACCATTGGGTGCCGATGAATGGCGTAAGGAAGATTTTGAAGAACGACTCCAACTCGCCGGCGCAAATTCCGGAGGCGTTCAAATTTCTCTACTGTGGGATAACAAGAACGACTTCAATTTACTCGCCATTTCACCGAGTGGAGAAATAGTTCATCCTAGAAATAGAGAATCCAAAGATGGAGGGATTTTAGATATTGAAATGAATCAAAAAGGCAGTTCTCGAGCCCCTGTGGAGAATATTTATTGGCCAGAGAAAAAGGTACCCAAAGGCACATATTACGTGTATGTACACTTCTACAAAGAACACGAATTGTTCAAGAGAACAAATTTATCCGAATGCCGAATTCAAATTCTAAACAAAGGCGAACGATCTGAATTTTCCGCTCAGATGTCCACGTCAAATAAATTGCAATTCATCACAATGGCGAAGGTGGGATAATTTTGAAAGATGACACTTCGATGGAGACGTTCATAGTCCGGCCACTACACCGTAGGTGTAGAACCATAGATTTGAATACAATTAGGAGTGTTCCCAATGCGTAACAAAACCCTCATTGTTTTCGCAATAATGTTACTACATTGTTTCACGCCATTTGCATTCAATTTGTCAAACAACCTCCCTGCCACGAATGCCGAATCTACCACCTCAAGAGACGCAAATACCGACATCAACGTAACCCAAATAGAATGGATTGGCCCCTCGTATTATTGCAATCCATGTGTAAGTAACGTGCTCGCTCCCGGATTTCAAGAAGTCCGCATCACTGTTGTGAATGACGGCTTACTTCCGGGGGCCGGCGCGGTAACCGTGTTCATTGATAGTGGAGATGGCATGGGACTAGTTTCGATTGGTAGCCAATCAATTTCGCTGGCACCAGGAGGCGTATCCCAATATGTGTTCAGTTGGACAGCTACATCAGGCATAGGGCAGCAGATTGAAACTTATGCAGCAATGATTTCAGACATCGATTTGACTAACAATCTTCTCAATCAAAATTTCGAAGTGAGCGCAGATAATGCAGGCGAAGTTTACTCTGACACCTTGCCCGCGGATGGATCACGTCTAGCCCAAGAAAACGAAGTCGTTTCAGTCGGTGTCCGAAATGTAGGGAACATCGACACCGAGGCAACGCCAATCATTACTCTCACATCTACTGCTGGTGGGACGCCTGTAACGTTCATTGGAACATCAGTCTCTCTTTTGGCTGGCAGTATTACCTTCCCACCATCGGTGGAACTTGCATCACTCATCATCAATGCAACAGGCCTGTCAGGCAATTACATATTGTCGGGTGATGTATACTTCAATTCTACAACCCCACTCTTTTCCGATTCTGTTGGCATAACTCCCCGTACAATTACGTTCAGCCCCTACCGAACCACCTTGATTGCGCCAAGTGATCGAGCGATTGAACCAGGCGATTTAACGACCCTGACTTTCATAGTACAAAATATCGGGGAAGCACCCGATCGATACAATTTCACCATCACCGATGTCCAGGGTTGGGCCGACACATCCTCCAATCCATCTCAAACCCAAATCGTTAATGCATCTTCCTCGACAACCATTGTCGTTACAGTCGCAGTTCCCTTGGGCACAGACCGCTCTTTGTCCGATTTAATCACAGTAGAAATCGAAAGTGAAGGGGGCGAATACAATCTTTCAGATTCCACGGCAGTAATGGCGGGGGATTTGCTATTGGGTGAGTTGAGTCACGGCAGTTGGTTCGTACCAATTATCCCCGGAACCGAAGAAATAATCCAGTACACTTTACGCAATAACGGAACCTCACCAGCTATCTTTATTCTTGATGCAGGATTTTGGCAAACTGCGCCGGGGTGGACGGTTGAAGTTTATCCAACAACCACTCCTTACATGACAGTTGGTGAAGAGATAATCGTCAACGTTGTTGTCCAACCACCAGCCCTCTCACTACCTTTTGATCCCACTTCCAAACTCGCAGAAGGCAATCAGTTGACCCTGTGGACATCCATTACACCATTGGGCGGTGGCCCCAATGTGCAACAGACAACCCTCGAGGTCCAATCTACAATCATGGTAGAATTATTCGCGGAACAAACTGAATTCCTAGTAGACCCATCTGAATTATCAATAGGGCCCGTATCACGTTTCGTCGACATCGAAATGGAATTGCGACACAATCTCATTCTAGGTATTTCGACCACTGTAGAAATTCAATTATCGGCAGAACCGATTACATTCACATCCTTAATACCGTCAAATGGTCCCAATGAGATTATGCGATGGAATAGCTCAATCACACCAAATCAAACTAGTATGAACTTGGGGGAAACAGAATCTCTTGTTGCTACTATTCTAGGCCCTTCAGATCTGCTGCCACTTGCAGGATCACTCGTGATCGATGTCGTTGCAAACCTCACTCTATCTGGGGCATTGAGCGGTATCCAGGCGCCCGAGTCGAATATCAGCATCACAATCACCATCCCCGAACTAACTCTAGTGGATGTTGAAATTCCAACTCCAACAATTGTGACCCCTGAGATTCTTTCGACAACACCCATCATCGTGTCGAATACAGGTAATCATCAAACAAATTTCACACTAAGTACCGACGGGCCAGAAGGTTGGATTGTATCTATATCCCCAACAATAATTTCTGACCTACATTCAATCATAGACGCATGGCCTTCTGTTGGGGGGGATAATGTAACCACATCACTTAGTGTGACGGCACCTCAAAACACCCGTGCGGACACCCCCTTCAATGTCAATGTCACCGTGTCGAGCGATACGGGGGAAATTTTGACGGTGACTCCAATACCCTTCCTCGTAGAGGAAGTCATAGGGGCTTCACTTACTCCAGATTATGCTGTTGCCGTCATTCCGGTGAACGGCAATTCATCCATTGCATTAGAAGCTAACAATACTGGAAATTCTTTGCAAACATTTACAATTTCAATCGAGGAACCACTCGATGATATCAACTTAACATTGACCTCCGATACTGAAATTTCTATTGAGCCAGGGGAAATCAGCATTGTTCAGATAGAAGTAACATCAGAACAATTTGCACGCGCTGATGAAAATCACAGTGCTCAGGCGGTATTGTATCACAATGGAGTGGAACTTGATCGAATCGATATTTATGTGGAAATAATCGCCAATCATCAAATTGAATTTGAACATACCAGTGAATATTCAGTTGTACCTGGAATGAGCCTCAGCATCCTAGTCAATGTGACCAACGTAGGTAATCTCGAGGAGTTCATCAATTTCACAACAACCGCCCCTAGTGGTTGGCAATCATCAGTCACACCATTGAATATGACAATTGATGGCGAAGGTGTTGAAATTTTGCCATTGATCATTGATGTTACAGTACCCCCCATGTCAAATGATGCAGACCTCAATCCAGGTTCAATCCACAATCTCATGGTTTTGGCAAACAATGTTAGTGATTCAATCCAAGTAGGATCGTCCTCGATACAATTCAATGTCGAACCCGTATTCGTCCTGTCCTCGGATGATTTCCCAGATGTGGTGGATCTATTGCCTGGTGAATTGAGAACATTCGACATCGAAATCTCAAATGATGGAAATCAAGATGTCATTCTAGATCTTGATTGTGAAGTGAATAGCCCAAGTCGTTGGGATGTATCTGAATGCGACGCCAGTAACTTGACTCTAGCCAGTGGGGAAGTGCGCACAGTTTCCTTTAGCGTTGAAGGAATCGCACCAGATCATTACAATCTCGAACAATCTGATTTACGTCTTACATTCTCACCGCAAGACAATCATTCAGGAGATGCTCTTCTTGCGACGGTGTTACGCATTAGCCGAATGCATTCAGATCCCCCCCTAGAACTCTCTGGCGGGGAGCCAATACACGATATCGAGGTAGATTGGATGCATGTGCAAGCGGTCGGCCAAACCGCAGATTCTCGCGCGATAGCGTACGAATTAGAATTGGTAAACGCCAGTCGTTACATCAACGAAACATTGTATTCAGGAGATGTCAATTGGTCGCTTGAAATTGATTATGGTAGTGGATTCACCTCAATTTATAACTCTCCATTCACACTGAACCCAGCAACTCCAATGCAATTGAAGACAATGACAATTCAAGCAATCTTGCCACCTGCAACTAGCATACCTCCTGGTGACGGATGGACACTGATTTTCAATCTGACACATCCCGAAGAAATGACCAGTACTCAGATTATTATCAATTTTCGAGTGGATGCGTGGGCCGACCCTTCTGTCATCACCATCAAGATTGATGGCGGTTCTGATTTCATCGAATCAAATTCGGGAACATTGGTGGCCCAAATCACAAATGCAGGAAATGCCGGCACTGCTCTTGGAATTGTAGCAACATTGGATTGCGAACCGGGCATAGATATTCAAGATGAAGTGACACAAGCGATCATCAGTATGCAACCATTTGAGACAAAGGAATTAGAGTGGGAAATCGAGTCTGATGCCCTCAATTGGTGGGTCTCGATGAACACAGTCCCATGTACCGTCACAATCGAATCACCAGAAATGGCGGGTGACAATGAATCGAACGACATCAAATCAATATCGGTTGATGTTCAATCGTGGTCCCTCCCCCTCCTCGCCCTCATACCGATCACCCTCGCTTTAGTGACACAGTCGAGTCGCCTGTTGCGTAGAGCATCAGAGGATGAAAGATCTCTCATGTTGTGCGCATATTCGGGTTCAGCATTATTGGGCCTAACTACACAGTACAACCTAGGTTCTTACGTGAATTTCTCTTTGGCAGCCGCTGCGTTGCTATGGGTAGTTTTCATCGCATCGCGTTCCTCTGCCTTTGAGATACCTGCAATCCTTTCCGATAAACAGAATATGCAACGAGGCTCCGGATCAATTATTGAAGATCATGAAGCTGAAATGAAACGAGTTCTGAAGCAACTCACGATAAAATTGGCTTTCGCACCATTGGGTTTCATCCTAGTCGCGATGGTTATGCCAAATGACATTTCTTGGTCGCTTGCAAACATCAGTACAATCATTTTGTACGCAACCATCGGGACACTCCTCGTCGTATACATGACTCTTCGAACTAGAAATATCTGGCTCAACATCTTTAATCAGTTGGCTGCTATGGAAATTGAATCGCAAGAATTGTTAATTCAACTGGGCAACCCATCAGCAGATTTGCGCAGAATCACCATCGGGCAGAGATGGGGAGAGGCACATGACGTAAGCGTGGAGGTGGATTCGAATGTCTGAAGTGACCACAATTTCAACTCAAGGCTCCTACAGAGCCCAAGTCACCCGGCTCAATCTTATTCTAGACGAGCACCTTCGATTAATTCAAGAATCAGTGACTGACAAACATGCAAGGGACGCCCGTCGAAGTATACGTCAAGCCCGTCAAGACATCGATCAACTCAAGGCCCAAGTCGGCCGAATGCATCGCTCCATTGGTATGTTACACACCATCATCAGAGAGCGTTCAACAACTGAAACTGAACTCGTTGATGTGTTACTTACAATGAAGACTGCAGAGACTCTCATCCTGCGTGGTTCTTTCGATGAAGCATCTCTACAATTGGAAAGATTGGTGGAACACTTGCTCATTAATAGTGCTGCTTTGAACCCATTCATTTTCTATGAATTTTGGATGGGCGTTGAAGCGCGTTGGGATGTCAATTCTGAGCACGGACAACTTTTCGTCAGGGTCGAGAATACAAGCTCCGGACTTCTTCCAGGCTTCAACGTCAAAGCACCCGTCCCGCCGAATTGGCGTTCATCACCTCCATCTCAAGCGATTATGGCCCTGAATCCAGGTCAATCATGTGATCTTGTTTTCAATATCACACCATCTGCAATGGCGGCCATTCGAGAGGTAGGGGCACCGGGAAGTTTACAGGAACGCCTTGCGATCCAATCTGGCTACAATTTGACTCAGGAGGGACTTACAATTGATTGCCGAGTTGAGAACAAAACGGGGGAGCCTATGACTGAAGTTTTGGTGACTCCATGGATCCCCCCCGGGTGGAAAACCAACTCATGGCCATTCATCAATAAACTAGAACCGAATCAGATTGAATTCGTTACAATATATCTTGATTTGGCTAAATAACCACACGGGGGCCCGAGTATAAACGTGGAGTAGAATAAAATACCTTCTCGGCAGAAAATAAAGTACTGGAACGTGAACCAATGTCCCGAGAGAATCGATACCTGAAAGAGAATGAGAGCGGCGCCATCGGAATTGGCGCGATGATTATCTTCATCGCACTGATTTTGGTTGCTGCAGTAGCATCAACGATTATCATCAAAACAGCTGAAGAACTTCAACAAAGAGCTGAAGCAACTGGCGATGATACTCGCGATGAAATCAGCGGTAAAATCACCCTAGTTGGCGCATATGTGAGCGATGATACGGGCGGCGGCGCCGGTACAGCAGACGAAGTCACGTTGATATTGCAACTCAGTGCTGGATCTGACACAACTCTACTTTTAGATATGGATTGGTTCATCGTTTGTGACGGTGGTGCCGGTACAGCAGAAGTCAATACAGGTACCTTTGACACGATTGCAACCGATTTAGATGGAACTGCAATTGCTACAGGTACATCAGTAGATTCCGGTGAAACTTTCCTCTTACCGATTGACACCTCCGCCCTCTGCACACCGGGTGTTGGTGACGAACAAGAACTCCGGGTAATCATCACAGGTGGGGGCGAAACTTACGCCCAATTACACTACAACAGTGTAGATAATGGCGCAACCATCGTATGATACTATGATAACCCCTCTGCCCCCCTACGGGGGGCAGAGGACATCATGGAGGGATTGTGATGGGATTGCTGTCATTTCTAGGATTTAGTGCAGACGGCGATCTTGACGCGATAGATAGTGCTTCAGTACAGCGTTTAGAATCCTTATCTGAACATGCTGTTGAGGCAGTCATGGTCCCTGAGGAATCAATTCCCATTGAAGAGGATGCCTGGACCCTTGCCCCATCCCCTGTTAGGGCACGTGTTGGTGCCAGCGGCCTTGAACTGGCAGATATTGAGAATAAGCCTGCTGCCGCTGCAGCTGCGACAATAGACACCAAAGCAATTGAACAGCGATTGGATGATCGGTTCGATCGCATCGAAGCGACCATGAGCATCATTGATGCTCGTCTGACCCAATTACATGCCTCTGATATTTTGTCACACGCCCTTCCTACGGATACTTTGGTAACTGCAGATGGCGATGATAGGGAGGTCGCGGAACAGGAAACAGAATCTTCAGATGATGCTGATGATTTAGAATCGCCATCAGTTGAGACCGTTAATTTGCTTGATTTGTATGAAGGGAGTGTTACAGATCTCAATCCATTCCTCAACCATCGTCCGGATTCTCTCTCTAAGGGGCCTTCAGTGACCGTGAGTGAAATATCTGCATTATTACTCGATCATCTTTCATCCGAATCCGCCACGACCTTCATCGAGAAAGCAAAAACCAGCGGAATGATTTCTAAGATCGAATCAGCCGAGTTAATTGCCATCATTGGTTTAGCAAATCCAGCAATCAACGATGACGGGTCTGAACATCTGCCACACCGTACACTACTGATGTTTGGTGCAATGGTGGATGCCTGGAGAAATTCCCGAACCATCTCTGGCGAGGGGGCCTGAGATGTGGGTGGCTCAGTGAGTATCTCTGCTCTGATTGTCGGGACAGCATTTCTCGGTATCTTTGCCCTCGCATCGTTGTCGCTCAATAACACTGCAATTATAGCATCAGAAATTCTTGAAGAGAACTCTGATGAGCCTGAAATTCGCCTCATCAATGCTTCTGAAGTTGGGGGCGTTATCCATCTTAACATGACCAATACAGGAGATGAAACTGTTTCATTTAATCAAACATGGTTCAGTATTGATGGTGCATCCCCGATTAGAGCGAGCGATTACCATACACAGAGCACAATTCTCTTTCCTGGAGAAACTCAACATATACAGTTGAACGGTACAGGAATAACATCTCCCTCGCGAATCTTTGTCGCAAGCATGGGCGGTCAATCCGGAGTATCATTCTCATGAGGTGTGGCAATGGCTGATGGTGGTACTAGTGAATTGATTATGCTGATAACCGGCTTATTGGTTGCAGGCATCGTCACCACCTTACTCGTCGCATCATGGGGCGGACTCGCAAATTCTATGGACACAGCCCAAAACCAAATAGAAGCCAATTCGAAAACCAAAGCAGCATTTGCCGGCGATCCAATGCAAGTTTCCTGGAACCAATCAGCATGCCACTTCACTTTGTACATTCAAAATACAGGTACCCTTGAGCTGACCACCGTTGAACTTGGCGTAATCATCAATGGGACAGCATCCACAGTCAACCAAACACGATTACTTAGCAATAGTTCTGTTTGGATTGCGGGGGAAGTAGCTGAATTGTATGTTTGTCCTTCGGGAATTACGCTATCAGCAGGGCAGGAAATCATCGTCACAATCTTGGTTCGAAGTGAACACTACAAAGGCATATCTGGTCAGTATTCATTCAGTGAGGTGGTCCGCCTTGTCTGACGATATTGGGTTTTCCTTTGAATTGGAAACTGATAGTCTTTCAGATAGTTTAGGGCGGTACCTTCCCCGCAGGGCCCTCTACATTGTAACTGGTCATATTGGGGCGGGAAAGAGTTTGATTGCTCAGCGATTTATCTTTGGCTTAGTTTCGAATAATGTTAGTACAACCACGGTAACAACTGAACTGACAACACGGGGTTGGTTGGAACAGGTGAACAGTTTGGGATATCCATTGGAGGATGCAGCCAATTCAGGCAAATTCACATTGCTTTCTCGCTTCGGAGTCGTCTCCGAAGAAGTAGAAGAGAACGTGGATATCGAAGACATATTGCAGTCCGAAGCGTTGCAGCATGCAGATATTTCCATTATTGATCGTGCATCAGCGATTCTTCAGCATTACGATGGTACACCAGATCAACTTCTGAGTCGTCTCCGAACATTTTGTTCTGAAGAACGCTCCCTCATGTTGTTATTGGACCCAGATGAAATTTCATCTGAAATGATGCGAACTCTATCAGCCTCAGCTGAGGTTTCTATCGAGATGCGAACATCAGAGGTTGGAGGTAGCCTTTCACGAGTTCTAGCGGTTAATCGCTTCCTACGTGCCGCGGGTCCAGTGCAACCTAGAATTGGTTGGAGAGTTGAACCGGGCATGGGCTTTATTGTCGATATTACAGCAGTCAGTTGAGGGGTAAATCATGCAAACCGAAGAACCCGAATTCGCTAGAGGGGACCTCGACGGCGTCTTAGCTCGGTTCGACCATGTTCGTGAATGGGTTGAGGATTTTGAAGCACGTCACGGCACCCGTCCAATGTATTACGGCCCATTGGATCGCGCCGCTTCTAAAATGGAACCACTCAATCTGATTTACCATCTTCGTGGCCCTCTATTCGCTCATGTCTATCGACCCACACAAGACGAAGAAGGAGGTGGTAGCACACTGTGGTTCGGTATCGAACCATATCTCACCGAAGAAGAGGAAATTATCAAACAGATCCTAGTCGAAAGATTACTGAAAGAAGCACCCAACTCCCCATCCTTCTCTACTGATGCTGAATTCGAGGCCATGTTGGGGAACATGATGAAAAAACATACGAGAATTTCCAATGTTCCAACTTCGATCAATGACCTCATTACACCTGTCAGAAGAGTTCTAGGGTTATCTGATCCACCACTTAATGTTACAGAACAACAGATGGAACGACTACAATACACCGTGATCCGAGACCTTGTTCGTTCAGGCCCACTTGAGACCTTACTTTCTGATGAAATGCTTGAAGATATTCATGCTGTTGGATTACGATATATTAGCATGGATCACAAAGTGTTTGGAATGGTCACATCAAACATCCGTTTCCGAGATCGAGAGATGCTAGAGAGGTATTTGCGTGCCATGTCTGAGCGTATTGGTCGCCCAGTATCTGATAGTAAACCAATCATCGATGGGGCTCTTTTGGATGGCAGCCGAATCAACATCATCTATTCTGATGACGTCTCAATGCTGGGTTCATCTTTCACAATTCGGAAATTCGCTGAAGAAACAATCTCAATTACTCAATTGATTCAATGGAAAACCATGTCAGCTGAAGTTGCCGCTTACATCTGGCTCGGTTTGGAAAATGGAATGTCACTCTTGGTGTCTGGCGAAACCGCATCTGGAAAGACAACGACATTGAATGCAATCCTGCCATTTATTGACCATAACGTGAAAATTTACTCCGCAGAAGACACCCCTGAGGTGAAAGTTCGCCACCGATTATGGCAACGCCTAGTCACTCGCGATTCTAAGAATGAAGACTCAAGAGTCGAGATGTTTGACCTCCTTAAAGCAGCACTAAGAAGTCGGCCACGCTACATCATTATTGGCGAGATTCGTGGTGCTGAAGGCGCAACAGCGTTTCAAGCGATGCAGACAGGCCATCCGGTTATTGCAACATTCCACGCATCATCTATTGTGAAAATGATTCAACGATTTACAGGCGATCCAATTAACGTTCCAATACGTTTCTTTGACAACCTAAACTTCGCTATTTTCCAAGAAGTGGTTGAAGCTCCTGGGGGAGGCATCGCTCGCAGAATTACAGGAATAGACGAAGTGATTGGATACAACAAACACGAAGATGGAGTCCTCACCAGAGGTATGTTTGATTGGGATCCTGTCCGAGACAAGCACTACTTCCGCGGTATGTTCCAGTCACATTTGATGGAGAATAAGATGGCAGCCATCATGGGCTTTGAAAATAAACGAGATATTTATGAAGAAATGTCCCGCCGTGCTGAAGCACTACAGCGAATGGTGGATAGAGATATTACTCATTATGACGATGTCTTTGATCTTCTCGACATATACTATCAACAGGATTGGGAAGCGTTCTCAAATGCAATTGATATTTGGGTGCCAATTGGAGAATGAGGTGAAACGATGGAACGGCTACCACTGTACCAAATCGCCTTTCGGAGAATGGAAATTCCAATTAATGAATATGCCATTAAGATTGTATTTCCTGCCTTTGCTGGAGGATTGATTGTTTCATGCATCCTTTTCTTCACCTTAAGTTCATTTTTCATCGGTGCTTCCGGCATCATCCTTCTGATTTTATTTCCAATGCTTTCAACAATGGCTGCAATTTCTTGGCCAATCATCCAGACACTCAGGGAAGCGGTCCTAATCGAGAAAGAAATGCACATGTTCATCACAAGAATGGGTATTCTCAGTATTGGTGAAATCACCTCTCAATCAATGTTTGCAATCCTGCGTCAAATGAGCGATTATGGAGCCCTTGCAAAAGAAGTGAAAGCCATTGAGACATTGGTGCAAAAGTGGCACACTAGTTTACCCGAAGCATCCCGTGTTGTTGGACGCCAAAGCCCATCTCCAATTTGGGGGGATTTTCTGGATCGTATGGCATTTTCAGTTGAGGCTGGACAGCCTATTGATGAATTCATGAAAGCAGAGCAGCAGACCTTCGCCAAGGAATTTGACACACTCTATGACACACGCCTTGAATCCATTGACATGCTCAAGGAGATTTACATCTCTTTGACTACAACAGGCATTTTTGGCCTAGTAATCGCTGGTATACACTTGGTTCTGTTCATCACAGATGACTATGGCTCTACACCATTTGATGTGCTGGTTAGAATCCGATGGGTTCTTCTTGCTGCATTGTTATTTATCGCCATGCAAATTTCGATGTTGGTTGCATTCCGCGCAATGATTCCTGACGATCCAATTTTTGGCAGACATGAATTTGAAACAAGATTTCACGCCCGCTCCCGACAAACATGGTTGACTGCTGGAGGCATGGCCCTCCCCCTCTTTTTGTCGACCCTTGTTGTCGCTATTCTGTATAGTGAAATCATCACTTCATCATGGGATAAATACGGTCTCGTTTTGATTGCCCTGTTATTCACCCCCTTTCTAGTACCAGGGGTCACTGCATCCCGAGAAGAAAAGAACATCAAGCGCCGAGATGAATCTTATCCAGGTTTTATTCGAGCATTGGGGGGAACAGCACAGGCCCGTGCAGCCGAGCCATCAGCGACAATTAAGGCACTACGAGGAATTGATTTCGGTTCCCTCAATGAATCGATTGCGAGCCTAGAAAGCCGCTTAATGTTACGAATTGATTCAGAACGTAGTTGGGATTGGTTTTCAGCGGAAGTCAATTCGTCCATGGTATCCAGATTTAATCGCATTTATTTGGAAGGCGCCCAAACGAGTGGGGAGCCTGCCGCAGTCGCCAGTCTTGTCAGTCAAAATACGACTAATCTTTTGTCATTGCGTCGTCGTAGATCATTGTCAGCGAGCACTATGAATGGTGTTGCGTATGGACTGTTGGTGGCTACGATCGTATCATTCAATATCGCAATCGCAGTTGTTTTCCAATTGGGCTCAAATGTTGCTGGCGTTGCTCAAGGTATGGAAGACATGGATTTTGGTGATATCACCACCAATGCAGGCGGCCTTGGAATACCGGTACTGGGGGATGCAGGCGGCGTTGAAGCGAATATCGCCTTGTTCAAAATAGTCACATCCATACTGATTATTTTCATGATATTCATTCTCTCATCCATTGCATCTCGATTGCGAGGTGGTGGGTTCACATTGGCCATGGGTCAAGTTTCCACCATGATGTGGGTCGCTGCAATCACGAGTCTTCTCACAGGCGTTTTACTCGAATCAATTCTCGGTACATTCTTTACTTCAACATAGAAATTGGGAAACACAACACCTTTGAGTGATTGATACAGCCCAATGGCTACAATAGGTAAGGAGGTGGACAAATTTGCAGCAACTTTTCGATGAATTATCAGGTGTAAAGGATTGGGCCGATGCCCTTCCAATTTACGGTCGAATCGCAATCTGCATTGCCCTCAGTCTTGCGCTTTTCGGCTTCACGAAATTTGTAATACTCAAGAAATTTGGAGTGTTTGTCAACAAAACCAAGGTGGGTTGGGACAACGATTTGTTCACTCCACTTTCATCACGTACACTTGCATTTTGTGCTGTATTCTGTGTCAATGGCTCATTAGCTTGGTTGTCCCCGGATGCTTTGAACGCTTCATTCCATGCATTGAACGCTGCATACATACTCATTTTCACCAGTATGATTAGCAGTTCTATCGGTGTCATTACACCCCCATTCATGACATGGATTAATTCCAACAGTCAAGGAGTCGCAGTCACAGGACGCAATCACTTCGTGAGTGGGCTTTCTCGAATACTTGTTTGGGCGCTTGGAATATATTTGGTGCTTGATGAGTTACAGTTGGAGCTCACAGGTTTACTAGCCTCACTGGCGGTATTTTCTTTAATTGCAGGTTTGGCTCTACAACAAACACTGGGTAACATTCTGAACTCATTCTTGCTCGCAATGGACCGTCCATTTGATGTCGGTGATCGAATCCAGGTTGATGATATTGAAGGCAAGGTTATCTCTACAGGAATTCTATCCACCAAAGTATTGACATGGTCCGAAGAACTGGTAATTATTCCAAACAACACATTGGTGTCAAGCACCATCTTGAACAAAGCCCGAGGTGGCGGAGATGGGGTACCAAAACGCATCAATTTACTAATTGATATTAGTGTGGCCTACGATGAAGACCCACCTCATGTGAAGCAAGTATTGACCGATGTTGCTCAAAATTGCCCATATACACTTGATACACCTAAATCACGTGCGCTAATCATTAGTTTAGGCGACTATTCAATTGATTTCAGATTATACACTTGGATTTCTGATTATTCCGATGAGTGGCCAGCACGCGATTGGATTATGCAGAAGATAACTGATAGATTCCGGGAGGAAGGAATCGTCATTCCGTATCCTGTTAATATCGAACTTAAATCTCAACCTTCAGGTGCCTTTGGACGTGAAGGAAGTCACGAATTAAAAGTACGACGTAAGGCCGCCAGACAACAGACTGCTCGCTTACAAATGGCAAGAGCAGATGAGATCCACCGAGAGGAAAGGGATACAATCAAATCCGAGATTGAGTGGCTAGAAAATCAGATATCGGACACCTCATTGAGTACAAGAGAGAAGGAAAAGCTTCGTGCCGAAATTACAGCTCTCGCATCTACATTGGATATGTTTGATGGAGATTAATTCAACCACCGCCATAGGCGGTGTTATTTTTAATCAACACACCGTCGGATAAACCATGTCCACTGGTAAGTATTGGCAAACCCTGATTTTGACCACATTGTTGGTGCTAATGTCCAGCCTCGCATTTTTCGGAACACAAATTAGCGACGTAGATGCAACTGAATTGCAAATGGATGACACCAACGAGAATTCTGGAACAGCAAATATCCCAGGTTTCCAATCGGGGTCAATTTTCACCCATGATTCATTGGCAGCAGGTTCTGAGCATACGTGTGCCATCCTTTCCGATGAGACCATGTCTTGTTGGGGAGCCAATACATTCGGCCAATTGGGTACTGGGGATACAATTGCATCTTCCACCCCCGTCGGAGTATCATTTGTCAACCCCGGGGGCATTACAACATTGTATCCGGTCAGCGTATCATCAAGTCAATACCACACTTGTGCAGTATTGAATGACGGTTCAGTACAGTGTTGGGGAGACAATGCATACGGCCAACTTGGTGATGGAACAAACATATCACAATCTTCACCGACAGATGTCGATCTCGGACAAGGCCACAGTGCAGTGATGGTTGGCGTAGGCAAGACACATACTTGCGCCGTTCTTGAAGATGCAAGCGTATCATGCTGGGGTTACAACATTCATGGACAACTCGGCGACGGAACGAACACGCAACGAAATACTCCAACAAGTGTCGATTTAGGTCAAGGCCGTAGTGCAGTAGCGATTTCTTTGGGCGAATCACACACTTGTGCTCTTCTAGATGATACGACACTCAAGTGCTGGGGATTCAACAACCATGGCCAACTTGGTGATGGTACACTAACATCTTCAAACACATCAACAACAGTTGATTTCGGTGACGATACAGCGGTTGTTATGAGTGCAGGTAGACACCATACTTGCGTACTTCTTTCGGATGAAACAACTTCCTGTTGGGGCTGGAATGACCGCGGACAATTGGGCGATGGCACCATTGTAAGCCAACCTTCACCTACTTCGGTAGATACTGGTGGTACGGGCTTAATTTCACTCTCTACGGGTGACCGCCACACTTGCGCCGTTCTAGACAACGGAACTGCTATCTGTTGGGGAAACAACATCTTCGGCCAATTGGGTAATGGAGCTAATTCGAATTCTCAAATTCCAGTATATGTTGGATTTTCTTCTGGAATAAATGTCGTTGGAATGGTCACAGGCACACACCATACTTGCGCGGCAATCGATGACGGCTCAGTGCAATGTTGGGGCGGGAATAACGAAGGACAACTTGGCGATGGAAGCAACTCCAGTACAAATTCCCCAGGTTCAGCAATTTCCTCACTCACATTGGCATTGGATGATCGAGACCGTGACAATGATGGAACTCTCGATATCTATGACACTCACATTGTTGGCGACGAAGATGGCGACGGCATTCCCACACCAGATGATCAGTTCCCAACCAACCCAGCTCGTTCAGAATCATGCAATGCCGGATTCTATGGCCGATATTCGTGTCAGGAAGCTGATGCAGGGTATCATGCTCCAGTTGGGTCCATTATTCAACTACGATGTGATGCAGGTACATACCAGCCAAGCACAGGCCAGGAAAGTTGCATAGATGCAGATACGGGGCACTATGTTCCCGAAGAAGGTGCAACGTTTCAAGAATCCTGCATAATTGGCCAATATCAGGCTTTGACCGGTCAACCATCTTGTGATGATGCAGCCCCCGGCCATTTCGTTGACGCTGCTAATGCCACTACACAGAGTGAATGCGCAATTGGCACCTACCAATCCAATTCAGCACAATCATCCTGCATCGATGCCTCTCCGGGATATTACGTAGACAACTCCGCATCTGCTAGTCAAACAGCATGCTCTCCGGGTTCATACAACCCCGATACTGCATCAAACAACAGCTCCGCTTGTCAGAGTGCAGATATTGGGCACTACGTGAGCCAATCAGGTCAATCATCCCAAACTACGGCCTCACCTGGGTACTATGTTGACATCACTGGCGCATCGTCCCCGACACCTTGCTTGGCTGGAACATACAATCCCGATACAGCCTCTAACAGCAGTTCCGCTTGCGTCGATGCAGATCTTGGTTACTATGTGAATCAGCAAGGCCGCTCATCACAAACACCAGCCTCATCAGGATACTATGTCGACACAACAGCAGCCACTGGACAGATTGCTTGTTCACCAGGAACCTACAATCCGGTAACAGCCTCCACAGATGCTTCTGCTTGCTTGGATGCCGATCTTGGTTACTATGTGAGTCAGTCAGGGCGTTCCTCACAAACGCCAGCATCATCAGGATACTATGTCGACACAACAGCAGCCACTGGACAGATTGCTTGTTCAC
>JAPYUB010000004.1:34726-37428 GCA_029942125.1 Candidatus Thalassarchaeaceae archaeon
CAGGAACCTACAATCCGGTAACAGCCTCCACAGATGCTTCTGCTTGCTTGGATGCTGATCTTGGTTACTATGTGAGTCAGTCAGGGCGCTCCTCACAAACGCCAGCCTCATCAGGATACTATGTCGATACACCAGCAGCCACAGCACAGATTGCTTGTTCACCAGGGACTTACAATCCAGTGTCAGCATCAGACAGCGCCTCAGCCTGTTTGGACTCCGATCTTGGTTACTATGTGAGTCAGTCAGGGCGTTCCTCACAAACGCCAGCCTCATCAGGACATTATGTCGACACCAATGGGGCTACAGGGCAAACACCTTGCTTACCTGGAACCTACAACCCCTCATCTGCAGCGACATCGTCAGCGGCTTGCTTGCCTACAGATCCAGGCTACAAAGCTCCCAATTCAGGTACGAGTCAACAGATTGCTTGCTCACCTGGAACTTATCAACCAAATACAGGGCAAATAGACTGCTTGGATACTGACCCGGGTCACTTCGCAAGCGGTTCAGGTAATTCTGATCAAACATCTTGCCCCGAAGGTTCATTCATTAATACCACACAATCTTCTGTATGTAACCTTGCACCGCAAGGCACCTATGCAGATGGAACGGGCAGTTTTAACCCGACAAACTGCCCGACCGGCAGAGCCACCATTGGCCAGGGTTCCACATCTATTTTTGATTGCTTGATAGATACGGATGAAGACGGTACACCAGACGAAACTGACAATGATGACGACAATGATGGCGTTATCGACTCTAACGACGCTTTCCCCACAGACTCTTCAGAAACCGTAGATACTGATGACGATGGGACAGGCGACAATGCGGATACAGATGATGACGGCGATGGATGGAACGACATATTCGATGCATTTCCGTTTGATGACACCGAGTGGCTTGACACAGATGCTGACACCATCGGCAACAACGTAGATACTGACGATGATGGCGATGGGTGGACTGATGCGGATGAGGCCACTTGTGGCAGCGATTCTTTGGACAATTCAAACCAACCCGTAGACACAGATTCAGATTCTATATGCGATGTGATGGATGATGATGATGATGGAGACACCATCCTCGACTCCAATGATATCTGCCCGGGTCACGATGATACATTGGATTGGGATGAAGACGGAATCCCTGATGGCTGTGAAAACAACCTAGATCTAGATTTCGATGGAGTCATGAACACCGATGATCAATGTCCAGAGACACCTTTTATTGAAGTTACTCAAGTTGACGAATATGGCTGCGGCCCCTCTGAAAGCGGAGATGATGATGGTGACAGTGTTCCGAATTCTACAGACACATGTCCAGATACAGCGTCCGAAGAGATTCCAAATTCTGAGGGTTGCGGTGTTTCTCAGAGAGATACTGATGGCGATGGCTGGACCGATTCCGCAGAACTGGAGTGTGGCCATGATCACCTCGATGAAAGTGATGTGCCTGACTCCTCTTGTGCAGCAGGCGAGGGGTCAAGTTCAGAAGGAAATTCGTCGATATTCAGTTGTTGGATTCTCATCATTCTTCTACTGATTATTGTTCTAGCGGTTTTTATGATTCTTTCCTCGAGTCGAGATGAGGAAGGTAATATGACATTCAACTTTACAAAAATCACGACTGTACTGAGTAAGGAATCTGAAGATGACGGCGATCCATTTGCCAATCTTGAAGGCGAAGCCTCACCACAAGCATCTCCTGTAGATGATTGGGAGGACGATTCAACACCTTTCACTACGGATACAGTGGAAGCAGATGCCAAAATAGCAGAGATGGACGCTAAGATGGCAGAGATGGATGACAAGATGGCAGAGATGTCCAAAAAGGAAGCCCAATTAGCGAGAATTGCATCTAATGCAGAATCAATTGATTTTGCAACCATTGGCACAGCATCAATTGCCGATAAGAACGATTTGCGCAAAATCAAAGGCGTTGGGCCATCCATTGAAGAGAAGCTGAATGCGCTTGGAATTTTCACCTTCGCTCAATTGGCCAATATGACGCCAGAAATTGAGGAACAAGTTAACGAGGCAATCGAATTTTTCTCAGGTAGAATCAAGCGAGACAAGTGGTCTACACAGGCAACTGAACTTGACTCTGATAAAGAGGAAGAAGAATTACCTGACATGGCAGAATTAGTTTCTGACAAAGAAAAGGTTGTCGATGAAACATTTGAAGATGTGGATTGGGAGTGATAACATGGAAAGCATTACACAATTAAGCAAAACCTACAGCGGTAAACAAGGTGGAACAATTATGCAGACACGAGCGATTCTAATGATTGCAATAATGATACTAGTATCTTTAGGACCATTTGCGGAAACTGAACTTGAAACGGACACAGGTTCTGAGGACACTTCGGGACGAACAGGCACTATATCCCACATTCAGTATTTCGGTACATGGACTGGGCAGAATGCCTTGGTCAACCAAACCCCCATGACCACAATTTCTCCAATGACAATACCCCTTTCAGCTACCGCTGATGGCTTTGGAATATCGAATGAAGACATTCAATATTCCAGCAACCCTTCGAATAACTGGTGGAGTATGAACGACCCATCATTTTCAGATCAAGGAGTTATGGGCACAGGGATGCTCAATCTCAATGGCAATACAAATTGGATCAATCAAGGTAAGCTCTACGGCGGCGTTGAATTGGGTGGAATGCCCGGGGATAATATCAATTCATCAAA
>JAPYUB010000005.1 GCA_029942125.1 Candidatus Thalassarchaeaceae archaeon
TCTCAGGATTGCACTTCGAGATGCTTTGTTGATGGCGGCAGCAGACGGTCACTACGATGCACGAGAGATGGATGTTGTCAAACAATTGGCGAAGAAGGCATCCTTTTCAGATGAGGATCTAGAGAATCTCTACGATTGGATTGACGAAGGCTGGAAATGGATGAAGCACGGACGTCGGGTACTATCTCTGCCTGAAGAAGTGCACCACTGGGGCACCGTATACGAGTGATTACGCAGTATGAATCGCGTGTCCCAAGGTCTTGAGCACACCTTCATGGAAGGCTTCCGACATTGTTGGATGTGCATGAATCGTGCCGGAGATATCTTCGAGGACGGCACCCATTTCTAGTGCCAGAGTGAATTCTCCAGATAATTCACTGACGTGACTGCCGGTGGCCTGGATGCCCAGAATCACATGGTCACTCTCGCGCGCGACCACACGCACGAATCCCCCCGTCTTCTCAGCCTCCATCGTCAGAGCACGACCATTCGCTGCTAGCGGGAATTTTCCGATGATGATTTCTTCGCCCGCTTCCTTGGCTTCATCCGGCGTGAGTCCTACACAGACGATTTCGGGTTCGGTGAATACGATGGCTGGTATGGCCACTGGATCAAAGGTACGCTTGTGGCCAGCGATGATCTCTGCCACCATCTCTCCTTGGGCGCTCGCGCGGTGCGCAAGCATCGGCTCGCCAGAAACATCGCCAATCGCATAGACACCTCGCATCGAGGTCTTGCATTGATTGTCGATACGGATGAATCGTTCATCAGCATCCATTCGCAGCCCCATCTTCTCCAATCCCCAGCCTTGAGTGTTGGGTTTTCGTCCAACCGTGACCAGAACTTTGTCGAAGGTCTCCAATTGTATCTCACCGCTTCCATCTTTCCAAGTAAGTTCTACCTCACTTCCCGTGATTTCGGCACCTTGAGCCAGACAATTGACATGTGTTGTGACTCTATTCTTGCGCAACCAAGTTGTCAAGGGTCGACGCAATTCATCATCGAAGATTGCCAGAACTTTGTCTAAACCCTCAATCACCGTAACCTCGGAACCAAGTCGCCGCAGAGCTATTCCGAGTTCAAGTCCGATGTAGCCACCACCAATGATGGCCACTTTCTCCGGTAGAGTGTCCAAGTCTAGAGCACCAGTAGAGGAACAGATGTACTCCTCATCGAATTTCATGAACGGCAATTCAATTGGTGCCGATCCAGTGGCCAGAATGACGTTCTCTGCTTCGATGCTGACTGTCCCATCTTTGGTTTTCACAGTACAATGCTTGGCATCACTGAATGTGGCCCAGCCTGCAATCAGTTTGGCCCCTGCATTCTTCAGTAAATGTTCAACACCCTTGTTGAGTTTGGTGACAATCTCATCCTTCCATGATACGAGTTCTTTCATGTTGAGAGAAACCGAACCATCAATTTTCATTCCCATGTGGCCATCCATGTGTTGTCCCAGATTGTGCATTCGTTCGGAAGCATGAATCAGAGCCTTGGAGGGGATACAGCCACGAATCAGACAGGTGCCACCGGCCTTGTCACCTTCGACGATGACAGTATCAAGTCCGAGTTGTGCAGCACGGATGGCCGCAACATAACCGCCCGGACCCGCACCGATGACCAATACCTGACATGAGATGTCATCCATCATATTCACCTCAGAGAATCGAGATTGGGTGCTCGAGAAGTTGTTTCAGCGCCTGTACGAGAGCGGCTCCATTGGCTCCATCGACTACACGGTGGTCCCAGGATGATGAGAGATTCATCATTTTGCGTATGGTGATTTTTCCATCGACCACCACAGGTCTGTCGATTGCCTTGTGTACACCGAGAATTCCAACCTCAGGATGGTTGATGATGGGCGTTGCACCCAATCCTCCATCTCTACCCAAGCTGGTGATTGTGAAGGTCGACCCGGTCAGATCATCCAGCGAAGCACTTCCTTCCCGGGCTGCGCTTGAGACTCGAATGAGTTCAACACCCGCCTCCCAGATGGTCTTGCCTTCCACATGCTTGACGACCGGCACATAGAGTCCGCGATCCGTGGTCGTGGCAATGCCAATGTTCACCGCTTCATGAAGGGTCAGCACCTCTTTCTCATCATCGTAGGTAGCATTGCAACCTTCATGCCCATTTTGGAACAATTTGACCAGAGCCTGCATAATGAAGGCGAGATAGGTCAACTTAGGCTGTTCATCGGTACGATTGGAATTCATCCATTGTCGCAACGCCTCCAGATCGGTCACATCGACTTCTTCAAAGTAAGAGAAGTGTGGAATGGTAGTGTAAGACTTGGTCATCTGTTCGGCAATCTTTCTTCGCAGTCCGATGATTGGAACCTCGGTCACACCGGAGCGTTCCACTCCGGCCTTTGGAATCGGTAGGCCACCCACAGTATCCCCTCCGCTCAGATATGAATCTAAATCAGCGTGAGTGATTCGACCCGCAGGCCCTGAACCACTTACTTGTGGGAGTGAAACTCCTTCTTCTTTCGCACGCCGACGGACGGCTGGTGAAGCGAGTGGCCGGCCAGAGGTGCTGGCACCTGGGGATGGTGTTGGTTCAGGAGTTGCGACAGGTACTGGTTCAGGGGTTGCGACAGGTGCCGGTTCAGGTTCAGGTTCGGGTTCTGGCTCCGGTTCACTTGCGGTTGCATCCCCATCTCCTTCAACCTCGAATTCGATGAGAGGACCACCTACAGCAATCATATCGCCGATGTTTCCATGCAGTTTGGTGACCTTGCCATCGACCGTACTACCAATCCCCACGGTCGCCTTATCGGTCATGATTTCGACCATATCCTGGTCCTCGACCACAAAATCACCCACAGCGACATGCCAAGCGGTAATTTCCCCCTCGACCACACCTTCACCGATGTCGGGCATTTTGAACACATTTGTACCCATTTTCAGTCCTCCATGGTGGCTTTAATCGCTTCTGTAATCCTAGCCTGACTCGGGAAGTAATCCCATTCTAGGCTGTGCGGATAGGGGGTGTCCCATCCGGTGACTCTCTGAACGGGTCCTTCTAGATGCCAGAAGCAACGTTCCTGAACAAGAGATATCAATTCAGCCCCGAAACCGGATGTTTTCGGCGCTTCATGAACGATGACACATCGGCCTGTTTTCTTTACAGAATTCTCGATTGCATCAATGTCGATTGGCACCAGAGTTCTAAGGTCGATAATCTCGGCATCAATTCCACTGTTCTCAACGGCAGCACTGGCGACATGAACCATGGTGCCGTAGCAGAGGATGGTCACATCCTTGCCGGGCCTGACAATCTCCGCCTTGCCTAGTGGTATGTTGTAGTAATCTTCTGGAACCTCACCCTTTGGGTGATTATCCCATTTCACCATCGCTGCTGTGTGGTCCCCATCGAACGGACCGTTGTAGAGTCGCTTTGGCTCAAAGAAGATAACGGGGTCGTTGCATTCTATTGCGGATATGAGTAGACCCTTCGCATCGTATGGATTTGAACATATGACGACTTTTAGTCCCGGCGTATGGGTGAAATATGCTTCTGGAGATTGACTGTGATAGTGTCCACCTTTGATGCCACCTCCGCAAGGTGTGCGAACAGTGACGGGTGCACTGTATTCTCCACCTGAACGATAGCGAAGTTTGGCCAATTCATTGGTAATCTGATCGAATCCAGGGAATATGTAATCGGCGAACTGAATTTCTGCAACGGGACGCAGTCCATTCATGCCCATGCCTATGGCAATCCCCATGATTCCCCCTTCAGCCAGTGGGGTGTCGAAGGCCCGATGCTTGCCGAATTTTTCCTGTAGGCCCGATGTACAGCGAAACACGCCGCCGTAAAACCCAGCATCTTCGCCAAATGAGACCACCGTCTCGTCACGCTCAAACATCGTATGCATCGCGGAATTAACCGCTTGAATGATGTTCATCTGTGCCATTAGATCCCCACCTCTCCACGTTGTTCTAGAAGGTGCCATGGCTCCTTCTCATACACATCTTCAAACAGAGTCGAAACCGGTGGGAATGGGCCATCCTTGAGAGTTCCATGCGTTTCTGCTTCCTTGTAGGCCGCAATGATTTCTTCTTTGCATTGAGTTTCAAGTGCAGTATGTTTCTCATCATCCCACTCACCCAATTTAACAAGGTGTGCCTTCAGGCGATCGACGGGATCTCCCAACGGCCAAGAATCATATTCGTCTCCAGGTCGGTAGATGCTGGGGTCATCAGAGGAAGAGTGACTGTCACCGCGATAGGTGTACATCTCCAAGAGGGTCGGTCCGTGACCGGCACGCGCCCTTTCAGTGGCCCACTTGTGCGCCGCATATACGGCGAGGAAATCCTGCCCATCCACTCGCATCGATGCAACGTCATACGGGATGCCTCTAGCTGCAAACGAAGGACCACCGTGTGCCAGATTCCTGTGGGTTGAAATCGCCCATTGATTGTTGACGACAACCAGAACACATGGGGCTTTGTAGACCGAAGCAAAATTGAGGCCATAATGGAAATCACCCTGCGCTGAAGTTCCTTCACCCAACCATGAGCAAGCGATACTATCTTCGCCACGATATGCGAAGGCCATTGCGGCCCCGACGGCTTGGGGGAATTGAGTTCCAACCGGACTGGAAATAGATACGAAATTCCCCTCTTTCCAAGAATAATGGACGGGCATCTGACGGCCCTTGACATTGTCATTGGAATTGGTGATACAGTGACTGATCATATCGACCAGATTGCGACCACGAACAAAGAGAAGCCCCTGTTGTCGATATGATGGAATGACGATATCTCTGTTTTCCATTGCCATTGCCGCGCCGACACTGACAGCCTCTTCACCGAGACATTTCATGTAGAACGAAAGTCGGCCTTGACGTTGCATCTTCATCATGCGATCGTCGTAAGCACGAATTCGAACCATATGTTCCAAGGCTTGTCGAAGTGTATCCGCATCCAGTCCAGGGTTCCAAGCACCCACGGCTTCATCTTCATCATTGAGAACGCGAAGTAGGCCATAGGCGATTTCTCTTGTTTGAGAACCCCTACAATCGATATCGGGCTTTTCATGATGCCCTGCTGCTATTTCATGAGGGGATGGAAAGGACGTCCCTCCTTCTCGATGAGGAGGCACAGGTACGTGCAGATTCGAGTTCTCATTTTCTCCCATAATTCACACCAATACAAAGTCGCTCATAGCGTTTCGCCGTTTGTTGATTCACCATAGGTGAACGTCACAGCCCCACCTTTCGCCTCCTCATAGAGGAGACCGGCGCGATAGGATGAGCGTACCAAGGGCCCACAGGCCACTGCTTTGAATCCCAATTCTCTCGCGGTTTGATCCCATTTGTTGAAAACATCAGGTTCAGGGAATCGATCTACAGTAAGATGTCTTGGAGATGGCGCCAAATATTGTCCAATCGTCAACAGGTCGACATCTACTTCACGGAGAAGACGCATGGCCTCTACTACCTCTTCGTCGGTTTCCCCAACGCCAACCATGATGCTGGATTTGGTCAGAATATCTGGGCGCAGGCGTTTGGCTTCTCGTAGAATTTTCAGCGACTGGTCGAACGAAGCACGGTGATCTCTAACCATCGAATCAAGACGGGGGACACATTCCACATTATGTGCAAAAACACGCAACTCCAATCCATTCAACAAGACCGCCAATGCTTCTAGATTTCCATCGAGGTCTGAAGACAGAAATTCTAATCCGATATCCGGGCGACGTGCATGCACAGCCTCCAAGCATGCTCGGTAATGAAAGGCTCCACCATCGTACAATTCGTCTCGATTTACGCAAGTGATAACCGCGTGTGTTACGCCCATCAAATCTACGGCTTCAGCCAAATTATCTGGCTCGTTTTCATCCAGAGGGGGCGGGTCTTTAACAGTGCCAACAGCACAGAATCTGCATGCGCGTGTACATTCTTCACCTGCGATCATGAAAGTGGCTGTCCCTCGGCCCCAACAGTCGTGAATATTGGGGCACTGTGCCTGCTGACAGACCGTATTCAGTTGATGTTTCAGTACATTTCCTCGAACGTCATTGAATGCTATTTGGGCCTCTCCTGTTGGTAGGTGGGTCTTGAACCAAGATGGCAATCTCTTCCGCACCACTTTCCGACGCTCAATCGCAGTGAGTGGCTTTGTTCCATTAGACATTGGTAGTTGCTTTCTAACCATCCACCCCACTCCTGTTTCGCTTGTCATCATCGGACTCGGTTAATCCTTTGTTTCCCGACCCTAGTGTCGGGCTCGGAGTGTTGAAGTCTGAGAGGCCAGTCCAAGTGATATGGCCGGAGCCTTGGAGGACCGAGTCGCATTGGTGACGGGTGGCGCTGCTCGTCTCGGAGCTGAAATCTGTCGAACACTGGCCAATGCCGGTGCTATCGTTGCCGTACATTGTCATCGTAGCCTAGCTGCTGCTGAGGATTTGGTTAACGAAATTGAGGCCGATGGAGGCGAAGCATTCGTCGTTCGTGGAGATCTAGCGCAAGACGAGGGTCGAAGCGGTTTGGTTGATGCAGTCATTGATCGCGCAGGCCGCCTTGACATCTTAGTGAATAATGCCTCTATATTCGAACGTATCCCGCTAGAAGAGATGACTTCAGACGCTGCGAATATGATGTGGAAGGTCAATGCTGAAGCACCTTTGATGTTGATTAAACACGCTACTCCTCACCTCCGACTCGAAGGTGTCGATAAACCGGGTTCAGTCATCAATATCATCGACAATGCCAGTGGTCGAAACGATTGGCCCAATCACAGTCATTATTGTGCTTCAAAGGCGGCTCTACTTTCCATCACACGTAGTCTTGCGCAAGAACTTGCACCCTCGATCCGAATCAATGCTGTCGGCCCGGGGGCCATTCTATTCCAAGATTGGGAATCTGACGAGAGGAAGTCCGCAGTCCTCTCGTCTATACCGATGAAAAGATTGGGGGATATCGGCGAAATAGCACAGACTGTGTTGTTCTTAGTAGCCGGCCCAACATACATCACCGGCCAGATTATCGATGTCGATGGTGGCTGGTCTCTGTCGTAGTGTTCAAAGCCCTAGACCGATTCAACCAGCCTGCAGGGGTAGCCAAGCTCGGCCAACGGCACCGGACTTAAGCTCCGGGGGCAATGCCTTCGTGGGTTCGAATCCCATCTCCTGCATTATTTTGCAACTTCTTGCATCTACGATGCAGCATTCAGGAGTGATGTGCGAATCAAGCGAATCTTCCAATGGTTTAATGGCTTCAAGGTCGCGGGTCACCATAGGTGAGTGAATGCTAGGTGTGTCTCGGGGCAAGACTTCTGTGGCCATTCTATTGGTCACAATCATGTTGACGTCACTTTCCGCGACCATGGTCTCAGTGCCTCAATCTCTGGACGCCGAACCCATCCGAAATGATTCCAATACAGTGAGTTACGATCTCTACTTCGCATCTGCACCGGGTGGCCACCCTACAGATGGACGAATCACAACCGAGAGACCGGATAGCGGCGGCCAAGAGGAGGAATCCGCCTCGGGAACCAATGTCGAATTCTCTACCGATCAGATGCTTTCTGATTTGATGGTTACTGGAACTCCAAACGGCAACCAATACGAATTGGAAATCGTCCTATTTTTGAAGGCCACTGGACAAGAAGGTTCCACGGTCGATTGGACCGTATCTGTCATCGCTGGAACCTCCATCATCGGCACTGAAGATTGGACTACAGATGCCTGTACGCCATCACTAGTGGGTGGCAACAGTTGTGGATTCGATGAGCGATATTTCCATCCTAGTTGGGGTGGAAACCCCGATTTCGACGTTGAAGCCAACGAACGCCTCAAGGTAGTTGTCTCCGCAGATATGAATTGTGATTCGGGCAGCGGGGGCACCGATCCACCCAACGGCACAGGAGATGATACCAGTGGTCGCCAATGGGGCTCAGTCGATTGTGATGCATGGGTTGCATGGAATGAGATTGATACCGCATCGGGTCGCTTCTCAAAGATTGAAGTTGAGACACAACCCTTGACCGGTTCTCAGGTCAAAGTACAGCGTCCGGGGAGTGTTTGGACTGACGATGAAGTCGATACTTGGTTCCCCAATGACTCACCTGACATGCGCATCATGCAATTCAATCTAGAGTTGCGCAACGCCTTCGGTCGCGAAGATATCGATGAAGTAACTCTGGTGATGATCAAACCTGATACAACGATTGCATTCACACACACATTCGATGATGAAGAATTGGTGACCGACAACAACGCCCTTCGTGCTCAGTACAACTGGACCTATCCAGGTGGACTTGAATCAGGCGATTACGAACTTGACTTGGACGTTGAGAATATCCAAGGGAAATCATTCACCATCGATCATCCGACGGTTCGAATGAGCGACTATGGCGTTGCACTGACACATGGAAGCGGACGCGTCGTCGAATATATAGCTCCAAGTTCGACCACCCCTGTGAACCTTGACTTGCGGCACGTCGGTGCCAGTGGGAGCGAATACGATCTCACAGTCGAGTTGGCCGTATTGACAAACTTGGGATCAAATTGGATTGTTGAATTTGATCGTGCAGATCGCATCTACAGTCTCTCGGGAGGTGGCCAAGTTGCTCACCCCACTCTTCTGCTGACCGCACCTGATGATTTGTCTGGCTCACCCAATAATCTGGATATTCGCGCTGTTGCATATGACTCGGAGTCTGTGATGGTTCACCAGACAACATTGCAGTTGGATTTGGAGAAACTTGACACTTACGCTCCACCCATGGTCAGTCTGTGGCCCGAGGCCCATGACAATCAGTATGCGAACAGTACAGGGGCGCTTAACATAGACGAAAACATCCATCGTTACGTTGAGGACGGCGTATTCACTACGTTTTATCTTGAGATTTTCAATACTGGATTCGACACTGATCAGTTCAGAATCGATGTTAAGCAGGATTCCAATGCGAATCTACGATTTTGGGATAACGATACCGGCCAGCGTATCGACGAGGATGAAGGCGATGGTACTTTCCACACTAGCAGTCTAGACCGCCACACAACGCAGACCATCCGTTTGCAGGTTAAACCCTCAACATCCCGCGATGACCCCGACAGTGGACTCATCGAATTAGAAATCATCAGTATGGGTAATTCTACCCAGCAGGCACGTATTGCATTCACCATTCAGCGCACCTACGGCATTCAAGCGCAGGTTGTATACGATTGCGATGCGACACCGTTCGGTCACGTCGATGCAGACATCTGCCTCAACAGTGCAACGAAGATTGCATTCGATATCGAAGTGACGAATACGATGACTGAGGGTGACACGGTCACTGATTGGCTCCTTGTCAACCCCAAGGACCTCGATCGCAATACTGACGATGACTTGTATTCCGAAGCTAACCCCAAGTATGGACTGTGGCAATATGATATCACCGACAACAATGGCGACCCATCACCCAGGGTTCAATTGGCCCCTGGTGATACCGAAATGGTGAATCTAGACATAACACTAACAAGTCAGGTTTCCGAAGGCAATCACACAATTTATCTCCGCGTGCGTGAGGACATTTCTGATCTCTCGATTGCCCGATATTTCGATCTGCCTCTGACGATTCTAATTGGCAAGGACAACCCTCAACTTTCGATTCATCAAATTACACCAGTTCATGCTGCTAAACCAGGTGATATACTTGAAATCAGAATGAAGGTCAAGAACGATGGCAATAGCGATACCATGGTCCTCTTGGGGGCGGATGCAAGCAATGATTGGTCTGCATCTGCAGCCAATTATACATCGGGCGCCCAACTCGTCTCTGTACCTGCTTTCAGTGAAGTTGAATTTGAGGTTAGAATCATTGTTGGTGATGACTCGATGAATGGCGACGATGTACCTGTTGTCGTGACCGCGCAACCGCTCGCGGAGGACGATTCATGGCCTGACGAATATACTGCGAAAAAGACCATCATCGTTCAGGTTACAATCAATGATCCCATAGGTATCATTCTCAATGAAGTGCAGAACCCTCGTCCCGCTACTATTGCCATTGCATTGGGTGTGGTCATACTGCTCGTTGCGGCAGTTACCGGACGCAAAAATCGCATTGAGTACATCGATGTCTGGGTTGACGATGATGAAATTGATGGTGAAGAAGAAATGGAATTACCAGACTTGGTCAGTGGCGAAGACGATGACTCATATGATGATGATGATATCGAACTCGTAGACCTCGATTGAACTGTTTTGGTGCAAGACCCTCCTTAGGAGGGTCGTATTCTGTCCGAACGTCGCTCCATTTGTCTTAATACCCTGATGGGCACGGAGAAGATTAGGTTCAGCCATGTCTACGCACGTATCTTCCACCACGGCCGCCGCCGAATTCCCTTTGCGAATGCAACGATTCCGAGCCGTAGGATTGACATTGCTAATGATTTTCTCCAGTCTGGCGGCTTTCGAATATGCAGCTTGGGAGGCAGCAGCAACCAATGACCAAGATGGCGATGGACTTACGATGGGACTTGAGTTTCTGCTCAACACACAGCCACAAGATTGGGACAGCGACAATGACGGTCTGCCGGATGGTTGGGAATACCAGTATGGCTTAGATCCGCTCGACGCGTCCAGTCTAGGCAATGATGGTGCATCGGGAGATCCCGACGGTGATGGATTAACCAACTTGCAGGAATATTCCTACCTAGAACCCTCAAGTTGGGATTTGGCCAGCACGACTAGCCTTCTCGATAACGGAGTCTGGTGGAATGGAACCGTGCCCGTTCGAAATTGGGATGAGGAAACCGCAATGCAAGCTATCCCTGGACAAGGTTCCGATGGAACTGATGAAGATCCGATGGGTGACATGTGCAACGACAACATCGACAATGACTACGATGGCCTTGTTGATTCGGCAGACCCTGACAATGACGGCGATACAAATTGTGGGAGTGATGATGACGATGGTGACGGCTTAATCGATGAGGATCCCGATGGCTGGGATACCGATAACGATGGCATGTCCGATGGTTGGGAAGTGGCCAACAATCTGAATGCGACCAGCGCATCTAACGACGATGGTATGTTTGGAGACCCCGACGGCGACGGTCTTGTCAACATTTACGAATACATGAATCCGTCTTGGGACACCAGTTCGAACGGTGTCGATTATTTCCAACCTGGTCCAGCAGGAAGTGGCCGAACAGAGACTATCTCTCCCTGTAACCCCGTCCTTGCGATTGGACCCGGTGGCTGTCTCACATTGACGGCAGAGGTTGATGGCGTCTTGTCCACAAACCCCATGCAAGCCGATACCGATGGTGACGGACTAAACGATTCATACGAAGCCTTGGTTCTGCTAACTGACCCGACTGATATCGACACAGATAGTGATGGCATCAACGATGGTGTTGAGGTTGGGGGCATGTATGGAAATCCACCCCAGGCCAGCGATCCTCGAGACAACAACACCGATGACGATTTGTTAGACGATGGCGATGAGGACAAGGATGGCAACGGTCAGATCGATGCCAACGAAACAGATCCAACACGCCGTGAAGATGCTGGTGATTTCGACAATGATGGTATTGAGAATTGGGAAGAGAATCTTACCTGTACCAACTGGAATGTGTACGACACTGATTTCGGTGGCATCGGTGATGGTGATGAGCGCAATTGGTCACATGGCACAGATCCCTGTGATTCCATGATAGACTACTCCACACTGATTGTATCCTACAGCAGCTCATTGCAGCGCCTCACGATTTCCAATGCTTCGGGCTTTAATCCGAACGGAGGAACTGGATTTTACAACGATTCAAGTGGCCAGCATACTTCATTCGCATTCGCATCTTCTCAGTCGAATATTCTCTTCGGGGTAGCTTTGCCTCCGCCGCCTGGCACAACCGATGTTGTCAGTCGAAATGGGTCTTGGTGCCACTACGATGCTATCAATACCGGGACAATAGGTACCACTCAGCGTCATTGTGATGATGATTATGAGGATACGGATGGCGATGGCCTTGCGGACTGGCAAGAATTGCTAGGCACCTTCGGTTTCACATCTCTACCTACTCAAGTGGATTCCGATGGCGATGGTGTCAATGATTACGACGAAGTCATGGGTGGTACTGACCCCATGGAGCCCTGTGATAACAATCTGGACACGGATGGCGACCTGTTGAATGATTATTTTGAAAACAATACAGGTTGTCCTTTGGATTTCATCCCCGGAATCATTGGTAATGGTAGTGCCGATACATATGTCACAAATTATCTCAATCCTGATACGGATGCTGGTGGTGTTTGGGACGGTCAAGAATATCTCGATGGAACCGATCCAGCAAATAACCCGGGGGATGATCAGAATCCCATCGATACCGATGGCGATGGCATCCCTGACAGTGTTGAGAACATCACAGGTACGGATTGGAGAGATCCCGATACCGATGGTGGCGGAATGATTGATGGCGAGGAATGCCCCCCTCCGATGTGGATTTTCGGCTGCATGGGGGGGAATTTCAATCCGTGGGACCCTACCGACGATGTCATTCAGAACGAGATTGTATTTTATGCTAACAATACAACCATGGGGACCGTCGACAACACACTCGATCGCTACTGGCGTGTGCATACCTATGACGCCTACACAGGGGCTGCCTATGGAAAGAATGCATCCACTCAAATCTGGACGCCGATGTCTCAAGGTTTCATCGATGACCAGTGGATTGCGAACAACAGTTTCCACAATTCAACTGAGTTTTGGGATATCATGTTCATGAATCCAGTCACCCGTGCTAACCTTGCGCACCCCTATGCGACCACTGGCGTCATGAGTTGGGCCGACACGTTAGCCAATCTGAGCCACGGCAATATTACACACGACATCAAGGTTGAAGATGCGAGTGTAATCGGTTTCTTTGCCCAGGCCCCTGAGATATGGTATGAAATTGCTGAGTTGGCGAATTCCATTCCCTACGCGGGCGCGGGCACGTATGCGCTTGACGTTCCAGCTGAATTCACCGATTTGGCTCACCCCTACTCAGAGGTACTTAACATCACATTGGACGTTATCAGTCAGGCGGCATGTGCTCCGACGTGCAGTGCATATGACAAGGCGATTGCCTTGCAAGATTTCCTCGTCAATGGCAACGCCACCATTGAATATCTACGCAATCACGATGGCAGTGGATTACCCATGGAAGAGGATTTGACGAATCATTTGATTATTGCCAGTAAGGAAGGTAGTTGCACAGAATTCGCGACTGCATTCACCACCATGCTCCGTCTGGCCGGATTGCCGGCTCGAAAGGTCACTGGATATCACGGCGGATATTGGAATGGAGAAGGCTACACCGTCGCCGGCGCACATTCATCCTCATGGTCTGAAGTGCACCTACAAACCAACCCTGCAGGGAATTCCTTGGATATGGGATGGATTCCTCTGGATCCCTGCCCAGCCGCTGCACCCACCCAAATCGTCAATGAGACCTGGGGGCCATTCACTGCTCATCGTGATCACTTGACGGGAAATATCTGGCTCAACGGAACATTGGAGTTCACCGATAACAACACAGCCATCGAAAATCACACGGTTCGCCTCTATCTTTTGCCTCCGGCAATAGCTACTACGAATCCAAGCCTTGGGGCCTCTGGTGTTCGTCAATTGGGTAGTGATATGACAGGATCACTCGGCAACTTTTCTCTCCGCGGAATCCCTGCTGAGATTGTTGAACCCGGCTACGGCTCTTTGGTCGTTGAAGTTCAACAGGGTGGTTATGTCGAACATTCGTACAAGACATTCGCTTGGACCATAAATATCACGGACTCTCTCAACATCACTCAAGATTCACCGTCTATACCGGGTGAGCCCATTGTTGGTGCAGGTACCACGACATTGATTTCGGGCCATGTTCGCTGGGAGAACATCCCATTCTTGGATCCAAGCGATGCAGGTCCCCTTGTTTTGTTCATGAATTACACGAGTTCTGTCGATGGGGCCGTTTCCCTCCAGACTCTTGTTGGAGAAGATGGCTACTACGAATTCAACGTCACTCTACATGAGAATGAAGCCGTCGGTCTTTTGCCAGCGACCATTGAATTCCCTGGTTGGCATGTTGATAGCCTTCACTTGATTACACCACCGACTTACCACGCTTTGCCCGGTGCTTACAATCTGAATTTCAACATCAGCGCAGCTCCGAATCTCACAGCGACATTGGAAGGTCCGTATACCAACGCCTCCTTGTTGTCAATCGATGACCTTGTATGGATTAACGGCTCCATTCTGAGCAGAGGCCAAAACATAGTGCCAATGGAAGGTACACTGTGGTTACAGATGCGAATGAACGGTTCCACCGGTCCGATGGAGAACATCACTTCTTGGGTACTCAATGCATCCACATGGTCTTCAAGCCCGGGCAATTTTAGTATCGTCTGGACCTTCTTCGCGACCTATGCGCAGGGTCTTGACCCTGGATATATCGATGTTGAACTACTCTTTGTTCCCGACACACTTGGGGCCACCGACAAAGCCAACCTCTCCGCGGATTATGGACTACAGTCCATTCTAAACATCGAATACAACATCGGACCTTTACAGCGTGGCCAAGATGCCACCTCGAACATTGGTTTGACCGATCATCGTGGAAACTATGTATTGCCAGCCAACGGGACTTACGAATCCACATTCAATGGCCTTCTCATCGCCACAAACAACTCTGCTGATGCAGAATTCGGTAGCATCAGCATCGATTGGATTCCCGACGCCAATACACCGGTCGGTGATTATGTGTGGTACACCAACTACACAAACTCGACACAATGGTACAAATCCAACAACAGCCAAGGCAGTGTTCGCATAATGGGTTTCATCATTATCAGTTCAACCCTTGCAGATGATTGGGTGCATATTGGCAATTCAAGTTACATCACAGGCGATATTCGTGATGACCTGACCAATAACCCAATCATAGGAAATCAAACATCACTAATCTTTGAGTTTGAATTCCCTGGTGTTGGCCCCAATGATCCGATGGGTAACCCGCCCCCTCCAATTTACATTCCAATTGGCACGACTGCGGTCAATGCGACCACTGGTTTGTACAACATTTCGTTCACAATGCCCACTTATTTCCCCGGTGGAATTTGGGGCATCATTGTCTCTGCTGATTTTGCAGCCGGTGCACCCGTGGGTGGAGCTTACTACGCGCTAGACACCTCTCCTCAGTTTGATATCGGAACCGAATCTGAAGCCGCGCTGTTCCTGAACGCCTCAAACGTGCTTGTAGAGGTGAACAACCAACTGATTCTCGAAGTAGATGTTCACGACGTCGCCGCGTACTTCTCAATGGCCCCTCCTGGTCAAGAGGGCTTGGCCAATATATCGAATGCTGCTGTAGAATTCTTCTGGGATGCCAATGGCGCCAATACGTCACTGGGGGTCTTTACCACCGGCTCTAATGGCCGCGTCACACTGACTTGGACCGTCCCACTAGAACAAGATCCAGGATATTACGACGTATGGGCTGTGATGTACAACGATCAATCCGATTCGTTGTCGACAAACAACGGCGCTCGATACACTGGGAATGACACGTTGGCCAATATCACAGTTCAAGTGCAGAGTTCAGTGATTATCGATACAGCGGTACCCAACACAGTGGTTGCCGGCACCAGTTTCCAACTCTCTGGGGTTGTGCAAGATTCTGTCAATTCCACGCGTCCATTCTCAGGCCCAGTTCGAATCGATGTATTCTGGCTTGATGACACTGAGGAATTGATGGCTGCCGGCCATACGACTTCTGTCAATGGTACATTCAATCTGACTGTGGATACGGATCCAGTCAACGATGGCATCGTCAGCGGAAACCACACATTGGTAGTCTCTGTCATAGATGGTTCAAATCCATTCTATCTCACTGCCACCGGTACGAAAGATATCCTGGTTATGGGCGTTACCGACTTTGAAAATCTCTACCCGCTTTCGGGCATAGTCGTCACGCGAGGTGACTCAGTCGACTTTGGCGGTAAACTAGTCGAAACGACCGACTTTAACTGCAGCACATGCAATGGTGCGCCTCGAATCATCAATTTCACATCGGTTGCAGCTCAATTTCACGATACTTGGTTGCCAGAGAATACCACTGATGTTACGGGTAGTGTTGGATTCACATACAATATTCCTACGACGCAGCCCCTGGGTCCAATCATCATCACTCTGTACTACAATGGAACGTGGCATATGCTCCCAGATGCTAGCCCAATAACCACTGTGACAGTTCGTTCGATTACCGTTCTCGTGGTCGACCCTATTGTCGACAACCCGATTGCAGGCGGTGGATTCAACGTCACTGGGACCTTGGTCTCAGACAATGGTTCAGCTATCATTACGCGCGATGGAACACCGATGTTACCAACCATGACTTTTGACATTGATGGATTTACTACGACATTCACTGTCGCCAACGGTACAGCACAAGGCGACACGACTTGGTGGGCGTGGGTCACACTCAATGCCGACTTCCCTCGCGGAACACACACGATTACTGCAGAATACACCCCTACGGTCAATTTCTATGCATTCAGTTCAGCGAACAATACCTTCGACAGCCGAGGATATTCCGTGCTAACAATCACCAATCCATTAGATCTCAATCTTGACGATCGAACCGTTAGAGGTGAGAATTTCACCGTGAACATTTCACTCATCGATAACGCCGGAAACCCGATTGATAATGCGACCGTCTCCATCGACCCCGTGGGCATGAACATTCCCGTGTTCGTGACCACTGATTCCAATGGCTTGGGTTCAGTTGAGATTACGGTTCTGAATACGACCGTACAAGGCCCTCATTGGATTGATGCGAGTTTCGCAGGCATCAACGGTACAACAGGCGTTATTGGAGATGCCATGAGTACCCACATCATCATTCTTGCACCGACTATTTTGACTGTTGACAGTGTCGAAGGTGTTCTCATCGCTGGACAGACACTAATCGTCAATGGTACACTTCTTGATGAATGGGGTCAACCATTGCTAGATTCTGATGGCAATGCATCTGGCGGCGTCATCCACTTATTTGTGGATGGCAATGATATTGGAGGAACATGGGCAACCATCTCCAACGGCTCCACAGGCACATATTCACTTACCTACACTTTGCCTCAGAACACACTTGCGGGTACGCACAGCCTAGAGGTTCGCTTCCTTGGCGGCTATCTATGGGTAGACCCAGTTGGTGCTGGAGATTCAGTCAATCCTGAATACTACTTGCCTTCGAATTCATCTGCCGCCTTCAACGCAACCCAGCCCACCCATATCACCATCATGGCTGGTGGCGGACCAATCGACCGCGAGCAACTCATTTCCATCTCTGGAGTCCTCTTGGATTCCGTTGATCGTCCAGTTGTCAATATGACCATCAGCATCTATCTTGATGGCGTGTTCCTAACCAATGTTACAACCAACGGAAATGGCACCTTCGACGTATTTTACCCGGTGCCCTCCGACATGACTCTTGGTCCGGTGACCATGGATGTGGAATATGCTGGCGCAGCCTTCTATCTATCTTCGAGTGCCAACGTTGACTGGCTGGTTTACAGTTCGGTCAATGTAGAAATCAATTCACCAGATGCTGTGGCCATCGGTGACACAGTGGCAATAACTGGCACCGTCCGCGACAATCTTCCAGCGGGCTGGATTCCGGGTCACAATGTCGACATCAGAATAGATGGAATGCTCATTGGCAACGCATCAACCGATGACAATGGAATATGGTCATTGAATTGGACCATCCCATCTTCGATGACATTGGGCAGCCACTCCATTGACGTATACGCACCCGAGCAAGGCTGGTATCGTAGTGGTGAGGCCAATGAAACACTCTGGGTGGCTCACCACTCATCCATTACACTCAGTGCAGCAAACGGAGGAGATGCAACTCGCCAATTCGATTGGGAGATTACAGGCCGATTGTATGACAGCGATGTCGTTGGCCTACCTGGCATCGAGGGTGCCACGGTGCAAGTCGCCCTAGATGGTGCATCGATTGCAACTCTGACCACTGATGAAAATGGAAACTTCAGCCTCTCCATCTCCGTCGATTTATCGAGTACGCGAGGGGATCATATCGTCACTGTTCTTTACACAGGGGATTCCTCATGGTTAGGTAGCGATCGCAATATCACCGTGACCACTTGGGCCGATGTGAACATCCAGATTACCTTTGTCTCAGACAATGCAATACGCAGTGATTCAACACATCCAGTTCGAATTGAAGGACGTATTGACGAAGTCGGTGGAAGTGGAAATTCACTCACCGATTTGACTCTGGTCTTGATGAGTGGAAATACAACCTTGCCCACATCCAATTTGGTCTGGGACAATCAGACTGGTGGTTTTGTCATCGAATTCACTGCAGATCGATACATCCTCCCTGGATCTCTAATAATTGAACTTAGTAGCGAGCAAGATAATGTTAGATATCTCAATTCGGGTAATTCCAGTACGGAGTTGTTCCTACGGGTCCGTGCGATCTTCGATATGGAGTACGACACCGTTGCTTGGGGTGGACACACCATCAATGGTAGTGTCACAGTGAGAGATTATTACACCAGTCAAATCATTCCAGATATTGCGATTGAGGCCCATTTGCGCAATGAATCACAAATCGATCCTTTCGAAATGTATCTCTCTGGATTCACCAATGCTGGTGGAATTTGGGAGTTTGAATTCTCCGTCCCTGAAATTCTACCACCACTCTCGGATCAAGGCCACTGGGGTACATTGCATCTGCAATTCAACAGCTCATCGGCTGAACTTTCCGAAGATAGTCGCCAAAATCTTGCGCGTGACCTGTATGCGTTGGATTACGAGTCACAAAGCCAAATCGATGACAGTGTCTCATACTGGGTCTATGCCGGTGTCGCTGCAATCATCGCAGCAGCAGCCGCTGGTGCTTGGATTCTCTATGTGCGACGCCGTGAGACGATTGATGAATTGGCTGAAATCTTCTCATATACAGCAGAATTACTGGCTGCAGGTGACTCGATTAGAGAAGCCATTTTCCATTGCTACGAGGATCTCTGTGCAACCCTGATGTCGCACGGCCATCTACGCCGTGACTTTGAAACCGTCCGTGAATTCGAGATGGCGATTCGAAAGGCGATGCCAACCATCAGTGATGAGGCATTGACCGCACTTGACAATATGTTTGAGATTGCGCGTTACAGCCGCCACGAACTAGGGGATACACACCGAAATCAAGCGGTTGCTGCACTACAGCGAGCCATTGCTGAGATTCAGAATGCATCACAGATGCCAGCAGCAGCGGCACCACCGCTAGCCTGACGTCAATTGCGAATCAAATCGATAATAAACTCGTCTCCACGCCATCCGGCGCGTGCGAGTTCGGTCCCAACAGGCAGTGTGAACGTTCGGGTGAAACTCACTCCTCCCTCGCCTTCAGCATTGAGTCGTAGGGTCTTTCCATCCCCTTGCCCACCCATCTCAAGTTGCACCCGTTCATGGATTGCACCAGACAGTGGGAGAACCAATGCATCACCTTCACGGAAGCCGCCGAGATTTGCGATTGCTACCTCTGCGGTTTGGGTCGAGTGAATCTCAGCAAAGTGTGCCTCTACACCTCGGCCAGCTGTTTCCAGTACACTGGTATGTGCGGCTTGTGCCTCAGCGAGGTGCGGGATGTCGGATAGGAATGCATCGTGTAGGTCGGAAGGTGCCGCCACAAGTCCCGCGAGAATTGGCTCGGGTTTCGCCTTCTGTTCATCCTCTGGGATGGAAACGAGTTCGATTTTCTCCCAATCCAATCTCTTTCCCCCTATGATTCGGGCAACATCGGGCGCCCTTGAACCCATCCCTCTCCTATTGGCCCTTAGCTGGGTCAGGGAAGCGTTCAAAGAATTGCTTCACTCTTCGTCCGGTTCGTTTAGAATTATCTGCGGTGAAGGTGTGTAGTGTGGGCGGTAGGCAGGTTCGATATTGACCATTGAGCAATCGGTTGTCCAAGAGGAGGATGAAAGCGCGATCCTCGACCTTGCGAATGGCTCTGCCCATCCCTTGCAGCACACTGTTGACGGCAGGTTGGATGGCGCCATACTTCCATCCCTTGCCTGACCCATGCTTCTTCTCGATATATTCGCGAAGTGCTTTTTGTGGAACTGATTGTGGAGCGATTGGAATTCCTACACAGATGACAGCATCGAGAATATTTCCTGCATAGTCAATTCCTTCTGAAAGGCGACCTCCAAATACCCCTGCGAGGAGAACTTTCATGCCACCATCTCTTTTGTCATACAAATCACGAATTTGATTATCGACAATTCTCTTGGTCCATGTTCTTTCTTCGATCATTTCTCTTCGACCAGACCAAAAATCGTCGCCAATAATTGTTTGCAACATTTGGTATGACTGACAAAATACTGCTACGTGACCGGGGGTATTCTGTAGAACGGCGTTGATATGGGCTCTAATCCGCTTCGTATTTTCGGGCCCTCTCGCAGTGAATTTTGAAGTCACATCTGCGGCAATCATCACCGGTCTACGATCTTCAAGGAAAGGGGATGGATAGGAATTGAATGAACATCTATTGGGGTGGATTCCCAATGTTTCTGCATACATTTCTGGGGGCGTCAATGTGCCAGACATCAATACACCACCAATCACTATATCGAAAATATCCTTGCTAACGATTCCAGGGTCCAGCAAGTGAGTAGTGATACGATGATCATCTGCCTGTGAATTGAAGACTATACACAAAGCAGAATCAAGTTCATATTTGCTCAGTATCGAGAGGAAAATTCCAACACGGTGCGCATCGAGTTCTTCGTCATCATCATCATCTTCTTGATCCAGTTCATCTTGATCAACAAGCATCAGTTGATTGATTAGTGTCTTCAACTCCAGATTTTTTTTCGTCAACTCCTTACGGAGCATTGCCAGTATCTGCCCAGCATCCACTTTTTCTTCAATTTTCTTTGCAATGTCATCTGAGTCTGTGGATGCCCGCCGCATCTTCTTAGTCCACTGAGAAAATTGTTTCCTGAATTTTTCCAACACGATTTCACAATCACGACCTATGGAAATAATTCCAGCCCCCTCACCTTTCTTTTCCATTTCATCCCAATACTCCCGCAAGTTGTCAATGCCATGACCAAGCATTATGAATGTCAAGTTTCGATTAAGACTGCGCCGAATACGATTGGGGAGATTGTGGGCTTCGTCTACAATAACAATCACATTGTCAAGTTCGATACCCATCGAGGGCAAAGATGCTTTCCGCACGCTTTCAAGAAACACGTGATTGTAATCACAAACCAATATGTCAGCATCGGATGCAGCTTCACGTGCTGCAGCCCACGCACAAATACTTCTTTTCCCCGCGTATTCAATTGAATATTCAACATGTTGGGGCTCATTAAGAATCTCATTGATGAGCCCAAATCTTTTGTTTGAACGCTCGCTTTCAGATGTCCCTTGTTCACATGAGCACTTCCCCGTCTTACGGTCAACATTTTTGCACATCGATTCTCGACCAATGATGTCGACCAAAGTCACATCTCTCCCGTCGTCTTTGATTCTCTCATTGATTCTACGGACGGTGTCGACAACGATTCTGTGTTGGGATTGCCGTCCCGTTAGGAATAGCACTCGCGCCCCTGTTCTTGATCTGGCCACTGTGAGGGCTGCAGCAAGTGCTGCCGCAGTTTTACCGATTCCAGTCGGAGCATTGGCAAGAAGAAAACCACCCTCTGACATGACCTTGAGGCCATCATTGATCATGTCAATCTGACCCTCACGAAGAGAATCATGCGCGAGAAATCGCGCCTCTGTGACAGTCTCCTCCGGAGGCATGGAAGTCCTCCTGTCACTCGGCCCCCCTTGAAGATTGCACTTCGAACTTTCGAAACTGTCGTCCTACTCGACCAGTAGGGGGGTCCCCGCCCGAAGGCGGGGAGGGGTATGACGAATGTCAAGCATCGTCGAGGAAGGGGGCCCCCGATGTTCGGGGGCGGGGTGTTTGTGAGCGGAAGAATGCCTTCATTGCCTCGTTGGCTCGAAAGCGAAGTTTGGATAGACCCAAGGTGAATACAGCCTCACCCGCGTCGTCCATCAAGCCGACTCCACGGCTGTGTGTAGACTTCGCACGAGCTCGGAGCCCTGCGAAGCCAGGAGAAGTTGCGGAGGGGCTTTCAGGCCCCCCCGCGTGGTGCATCCCATCATTGTACGTTGCCACGTCTCTCGCCCCTGGTTGGTGCATCTGCCTAAGCAGTATGATCCTCATGTGGTTGCGTCTTATCGCGCATTTCAGCCACGCGTGCATCTAGCTGCATGCTGAGTGTTTGTGCATCCGCCAGTGACTGGCGCATGTAGAGTTCAAGGCCCGCACGGGCCGCTTCTGAAGGTGAAATCCCTTGCAATTCGTAGAGATCCCCTAGAAGTTTCTGAGTTTGCGTCCCTATGTGGAACTTCACTGTACTCACGAGTGCGTGCGAAGGTGTGGACTCGAGGTAGGAGTGAATCGCAGCACGGATGACGTCGGAGCGGTTTCGCAAACCATCGAATCCCACTCTCTGATCGAGTAACATGAGGTGGTCCTCAGGGACTCGAAGGCTCGTCATTTGGCTGGGTGGCATGGCTATTCACCGTCTCTCGACGAATCTTCCAACCCACATCAGGTATATAATGCAATACGTTTGAAATACAAATTGAATTATGTTGCTTTGTCGAATAGACCCTAACTATATCTTGCGTAGTGCGCCTATTAGGGCAATTAATCACAGAAAAATCACAAATTTAGCTGATTTCTTTGAATGCATTAGTAATGCATTTTTTATTGGAATACAGAGGGTAGGATTTGAACCTGCGAACCACTGAGGACTGCGACCTGAACGCAGCGCTGTTGACCAAGCTTGGCAACCTCTGCCTATTCTTGGAGTCTTTACATCCCTATTTGAGAGAAACGTAGTGTATGCCGTCGATGGCATTCGGCTTATACACACGAACCGGGTCGACCGGCCATGGCGCTATCAGGAACCCGTGGACTTCACCTCTATCTGCGCACGCTTGAGGCTGCAGTTGAGGATGACATCGTGACCGACGATGAGATGTCGATTCTGTCAGTTATGGCTCAAGCGTTTGCTCTCCCTAGGGATGTGATGGGTGAAGCATGGGATGTTCTTCGCGATCAGATTGACAATCCAGTGTCTCCTTCAGATGTATACGCGTACGAGAAGAGACAGATTGGAGATGCCACGACTTACCAAACGGCATTGATTGCGGCGCTCGTGGATGAGGTCATCACTGAGGATGAATGGGCGATACTCGATGTCATGCGCCGAGTGATGGGGATTCAGCCGGAGGAACATGCCCTGATTGAAGAAGCCGTTCGAGGGATGGCTACCAATGTCGAGGATGGCGATTCCTTCGTTTCACGCTTGGATAGATACGTCACCCTTCATCCCTATCGATGAACGCATCCCTATGGGATGCGCAGAAATGCTCTTGATGGGTGAGTCCTGTCGATGAGCGATGCGCCCCCGCCTTGTCGCCTTTCTTCTCGTCGGTTTGATGTTGATTGCCCCCGCAATTGGCTTGTCAGAATCTTTGCTTGAGGAAGACAAGATTTCCGAAAGTTCCGCCCGCTCGACGAACAACGCCCTACTCTGGGGCGCTCACGTTGCAGGTTCAGGTAGTACGGATTCCGTTATGAGCATCGAAATGGATGCAATGGGCCGCACCTATGTCTGTGGTTATTTCTACAACACTGCAACATTTGGCAACATCACCTTGAGTTCTTACGGGAGTTACGACATATTTGTTGGGCGCTTGACCAATGGAGCTTGGGATTGGGTTCAGAAAGCGGGTGGAACCAATAGTGATCAATGCCATGACATCGCTGTGGATGATGGTGGAAACATCACCATTACGGGATACTATTACTCTTCGAGTACGGCGAATTTTGGCTCACAATCGATGTCAGGCCAAGGTAGCAATGACATCTTCATTTCCCGTCTTGATACCAATGGAAATTGGATATGGTCGAAATCAGCTGGCGGTTCTAGTGCCGATTATGGATATGGCGTAGCAATGGATAATTCAGGTAACGCTTACATCACCGGCGCCTACTACAACACTGGATATTTCGGGTCTATCACCTTGAGTGCCTACAGTTATGATGAGGCTTTCTTGGCGAAATTGGACAACACTGGAAATTTCGTCTGGGCCAAGCGATTCTATGGTTCGTACTATCAGCGAGGCCGGGATGTCGATGTCAATGCCAATGGCGATATCGCCGTAACGGGTGAGTTCAGTTATCGAATCAATTTCGCTGACGTCGGTGGTCCCGAATTGATTCCTAGTTATGCATCAAGCAGTTACTATCGCGTCTGGGTCGCGAAATTCACCAATTCAGGACAATTGACCTGGGCTAGGATGGCTGGATACCTTCAGTCCTCGTACAGTTCCTATGGCCATGGGGTAGCCATCGACGACTCTGGAAATGTTGCTTCCTCTGGCCGCTTCCAATATTTGATGGATTTCAATTCCAATAATAATCATCGAATGTATGCATACCAAAACTCCAATAATTGGGATTGCTTTGTGGCTAAATGGAATGCCAATGGGACCTATCAATGGGCTCAGAATGCTGGTGGGTCAAGCACTGATTACTGTTATGATTTGGATATGGACAAGACGTCAGGTAATATCACAATCTCAGGTATGTTCAACGGTAACGCGTGGTTTGGGAACAGTCAATTATCATCCTCTGGGTCCTATGATGCCTTCATAGCACACGTTCCATCAACAGGCGGTTGGGATTGGATGAAGAAGTTCGGCGGCTCGAGTTCCGAGTATGGTTACTCGGTCGCTATGCGAAATGGTATGTTTGCCTTTGGCGGATATTTCAACGGCATGGCCACCGATGGTTCGGGACAAATATCCTACAACGCTGTGTCGGGTGCCGATGGGTTCGTCATAATGTACGGTTCAGATCAAGATGGCGATGGAATTGGTGACCAAGTCGATGATTTCCCTTGGGAATCTTCGCAGTGGCTGGATACAGATGGCGATGGCTATGGCGACAATCTCGATGGTTGGCAAGGAGATAGTTGCCCAACCGTGTATGCTACATCCACACTTGATCGCTTTGGTTGTCCCGATGCAGATGGCGATGGTTGGTCTGATGAAGGTGATGATTTGCCTTACGAACCCACGCAATGGATAGATGCAGATGGCGATGGATTTGGAGAAAATTCCAATGGAGTAACACCTGATGCTTGTCCAAATGAATGGGGTGATTCTTGGAGAGACCGTTTGGGATGTCGCGATTTGGATTCAGACGGTCAATCGGATTTGAACGATTTTTTCATGAACAATCCAACTCAATGGTCGGATTCCGACAGCGATGGTTTGGGTGACAATTGGGGTGATGGTACGTGGAACGTTTCACGGGCTGAGCATTGGCCAGGGATGTGGATTGAGAACGCCACCGCCTCTGATCCAACTCCTCTCGATTTCGATGGTGATGGATTTGAAGATTTGAGTGCCGGTGGGCCTTGGGGGCCATACGATGACTGCGTATACGAATTTGGAACTTCAACTCGTGATCTCATCGGGTGCCCTGATAGCGATGGTGATGGTTGGTCCAACGACGGCGATGCTGTCGATGACAATCCCACTCAATGGGAAGATCAGGACGGAGATGGCTAGGGTGACAATGAATTTGGCACAGAATGGGATGCCTGCACCGATAGACCGGGAACCTCGACCCGTGATCGGTACGGCTGTCCAGACAATGATGGCGATGGATGGTCCAACGACAACGATGAATGTCCATCATTGGCGAGTCTATTGGACAATGGTTGCCCCGACAGCGATGGCGATGGATGGGTCGACGATGGGCTCCCTGGTCAAGTCGATGATTGTCCTGAAGACTGGGGAACCTCTACAATTGATCGAAATGGCTGCCCTGACGCAGATAGCGATGGCACTTCAGATGACAATGACCCCTTCCATTTAGATCCGACACAATGGTCTGATGAAGATGACGACGGCTATGGTGATGAACCCGGTGGCAATCAAGCGGATGATTGCTTGAATTGGGCTGGTACCTCCAATCAGGATGGAGTGTACGGGTGTGCAGATGGTGATGGCGATGGATGGGCCGATCAAATCGACCTATGGAACACCGACCCTAACCTATGGTCAGATACAGATTTAGATGGATATGCTAACCAACGCGGAGACCCAGAGTTGTCCGACGACTGTCCTGATGATTATGGCACAAGTACCCGCTTTTACCTTGGTTGCCCAGATATGGATGGTGATGGATGGCCTGACATGAAGGATTCAGATACCGATGGCGATGGATACTCGGACATCACCGAATTGAGTGCAGACCCTCAATCCGACCCTCTAGATCCGCTTTCTACTCCTGCCGATGATGATGGAGATTTTGTTGCCAACCATGAGGAACCCATAGAGACATCGACGGTTGATGACCCTGTCATTCAGGGCGTCATTGCTGTTCTTGCAAGCGGTCTACTCATCACATTCATCATGGCATGGACATTGTTTGCATCTGGAAAGGGAAAGCGCCGAGAATACGAAGGGATGCTGTTGATGGTTGAGCAAGCTGAAGGATTCTCTGGATTGGCTGCTGTTGAAAAGGAACTTGACGAGATGCTTGAATCCAATCGACTTGGTGCGGGACAGGGCTTGCTCCTCAAGGATCGGCTTGAATCCCGTAGATTTACTTTTGAGGACGACATTTCGGGTGCGGGTTCTCATCCAGGCCAAGGGACAGATTCCAGTTCAGATACTGATATGGCCATGATTGAAGAACACGGGACGGTCACCTCATGGAGTGATGATCAGTCGCAATGGAGCGCAGAACAGCAGGCGTGGTACGAAGAGGCCAAACAATGGGGTGGATACTACGATGCAGATGGCAATTGGATACCACTTCAGTAAGCGGTGTTAATAATACACCTACTTGTGTAGGGAAAACGCATCACTGCGAGCATACAATTGAAAACAAACCCCTCTGGGTTTGGGGCTGTGATGCGGACCCTTCAAAAGGGGGTCTGGGGTCGCCGGCATAACCGAAGTGGTGGTTAGAACCCCCTCGGAATCCTGCAGGTGAAATGAAAATGCACCCTGAAATGAAGGTAATTTACGACAAGGTCGTTGCTAGAGATCCGAACCAACCTGAGTTCCATCAGGCGTGCCTTGAGGTCCTTGAGACCCTAGGGCCAGCGATTGACGCTCATCCAGAGTACATTCCAATTGTTGAACGCATCTGCGAACCAGAGCGAATCATTCAATTCCGTGTCACATGGGTGGATGATGAAGGCAAGCAGCAAGTCAACCGAGGTTTCCGTATTCAATATAATGGCGCGATTGGCCCCTACAAAGGTGGTCTCCGATTCCACCCCAGTGTGAATGAGAGCATCCTCAAGTTCCTTGCGTTCGAGCAGATTTTCAAAAACAGTCTGACTGGTCTGCCTTTAGGAGGCGGAAAAGGTGGTTCAGATTTTAACCCAAAGGGCAAATCAGATTCTGAAGTCATGCGATTCTGTCAAGCCTTCATGCTTGAATTGTGGCGACACATAGGACACAACCTCGACGTTCCTGCCGGTGACATAGGAGTTGGTGGGCGGGAAATTGGCTACCTGTTCGGGATGTACAAGCGTCTTCGAAACGACTTCGAGGGTGGCGTTCTAACTGGAAAGGGACGTTCATACGGAGGTTCTCTGATTCGGCCAGAAGCGACCGGCTACGGTCTAGTTTACTTCGCGCGCGAGATGCTGGCCACCCAGGACAAATCGTTCAAGGGATCTACCGTTGCCATCAGTGGTTCGGGGAACGTCGCACAATTCGCTTGTGAGAAGGTCCTCGATCTCGAAGGTAAACCCGTGACTATGAGTGATTCCAGTGGTTGGATTCATGATCCGGCCGGCATCGATCGAGAGAAGTTGGCTTGGATTATGGATTTGAAGAACAATCGTCGAGGGAGAATTAGCGAATACGCGGATAATTTCGATGGTGTGACCTACACCAAATCACAACCAGACCCCTCAGTCAATGGCCTATGGGCCGTTCATGTGGATGTCGCACTACCTTGTGCGACCCAGAATGAAATCAATGGCAAAGAGGCGCAAGCACTGGTCGATGGCGGTTGTACAGCTGTCGCGGAAGGCGCCAACATGCCTTGCACACCTGAGGCTGTAGAAATATTCCAAGCAAACGGGGTCTTATTCTCTCCCGGCAAAGCGAGCAATGCAGGCGGCGTCTCCACCTCAGGTCTTGAGATGAGTCAGAACAGCCTCCGCATGAGTTGGACTCGCGAGCGAGTCGATGGTGAACTTGAGAACATCATGATTAGAATTCATCAGAACGCTTATGAGACTGCTGAGAAGTACGGCCAACCGGGAAATTACGTGTTCGGTGCGAACATTGCTGGCTTCCTCAAGGTAGCTGAGGCAATGCTGGCTCAGGGCGTCGTTTGATTAGAATAAATATTCAGGGCCTATCAAATACAGCAAGGCTATTCCAAAGGCCAAAACGGCGAAAATTATGTCTGCAATCATGCCGATTGTAGTCCCACTTGTATCAGCACCAGTTTGCTGTTGCCAACTCGATTTTCCACTGTAATAGATAGCATCTAGGGCACAAGCAATCCCGACTGCACCACAGCACATTGAATTTCCCAATCTGTATGCTATTTCTGATCCCATTCCTGAAATGAAAGAAAATAATAGGGAAAGAACAATTCCAATACCCAATACTAGATACGAGATATGTCTGTAATTTGGGCTTGGCTTGAATGCAGGTGCCTGAACATAGATGACTTGTGTAGTCGCTGGAATTCCTGCTATTGTTTGAGGTTGTGGTTGTGGTTGTGGTTGTGGTACACCAATTGTCACTTGGCCGGGTTGCTGCCCTCCACCCCATGGGGCCTGTGCTTCCATGCCCTAGAAAAACCGCCTTAGGTCATAAATGTGGGTTCATCAGATTCTGAACATGATTTGTACACAACCAACCCTCATGAATACAGACGAAAGTTCAACGCATGATTTAGATCTGTAACGAAGTAAGTAATTTCCAAACAATGAATGCAATGAAACAAAGTCCCAATATGAGGAAAAGCATGTTGAGCATACCTTTCTGAAACACCTCTTTTTTTGTTGTCTGTCCGGTTTTTATTCTGAACATAGTTTCTTTTGACCAATAACTCATTTCCATAATTAATCCAATGGGCACAAATACAAACGGAACTCCGAAGAGCAGTCCACCAAGAACACCAAACACCATCATTAATCTTGCATTTTTGAGCATCTTTTCATTTGGTGCTTCCTTCAATAATTGCTCCAATTCACCCCCAATTCGGGGGGTGCCGGTGAGGAATTGTGGCCCTTCTAACCGGTGTAGTATCAAAGGTGAATTTGAGTTTTCATTTACAACATCAGCTTTCTCTGACCATGGATTATTTGTCTGCACATACTCACCTAGATTGCAGTGGGTGCAACGTGATCATCGTCCTTGTCATCTGGGGTGCGAACACGATTCCAGACCCCTGACATCAGGTCTCCATTTTGTTTCTCAAAATAGTGAACGCGACGGTAGGCTTCTCGGAATGAATAGGCCTTCTTCCCAGTTGCAACGAGATATCCTTCAGGAGAGAGGCGCGAGACTGTTGTACCGTCGGCATCACAACCGGGATAATCACAACGTGGAATTGAATCTCCTGACATTATCCCCCTCACTCCTCTTCAATCCTCTTCCGGCACTGCCGGTTCAATCACAACTAGGGGGACGTTCGCCTGGACATTCATCCCATCTTCACAGTGGACGGCACTGACCCGGCCAGAAATCGGAGCTGCCACCTCATTCTGCATTTTCATCGCTTCTAGAATTAAAACGGTCTGCCCTTCTTCAACTGAATCTCCAACACTCACTTCTACAGTGACCACTTTGCCAGGCATACTGGCGCTGACTGTACCACTTCGCTTTCGACTTCCACCCCCGCCTCTCTTTCGGAGTGAACTGGTTTTGGATTCAGGAATGAGAAATTCAAAGGTCTGCCCTTCAATCGTTGCCCGATAAGCTTCCCCCTTGATTTCGACATCGACTTCAAACTCCTCACCATCGATGATGACTTTTCTAATCACGCCCACAAAATCATCTCCACGTTGCGCGTTTCTGGCGCGATTCCATTAGATTCGAAGCCCCCATGTGGACTCTACGGTTATCTTGGCTCCAAGCCGAGCCCAACTGTCGTCCTAGGGAAGCACGTTCATCAACAGATTCAATCATTGACAAGACAGCCACAAGAGCCGCCGCCCTCAGCAAGTGTTCACGAGAATCGACCTCTTTGGGCTCTTCTTTTTTCGCTGGTTCGATGTCCCGAGCCGCTTTGAGAACCCCTTCAAGGGATTCTGCATAGGATTCGGACGACATCAATGAACCTCACAAGGGGATATTTCCATGCTTCCGAGAGGGTCGAGTTTCCTCTTTGTCCAGTAGCATTCCAAGAGCTTTGATGAGACGACGACGTGTATCGCTCGGCTCGATGACATCATCGATGTACCCCATCGCTGCTGCTTGATACGGATTGGCAAAGCGTTCGGTGTATTCGTCTACCAGTCGTTGCCGTTCTTCATCTGGATTTCCGGCTGCCTCAATGCGCCGGCGATGAATGATCTGGACAGCTCCATCTGCGCCCATGACTGCCAATTCTGCTGTTGGCCACGCCACGTTGTAATCTGCACGAATGTGCTTGGAACACATCACATCGTAGGCGCCACCGTAGGCTTTTCTCATTATCACAGTCATCTTGGGGACCGTTGCTTCTGAATAGGCGTACAGAAGTTTGGCACCATGTCTAATGATCCCCCCCCATTCTTGATTGGCGCCCGGTAGGAACCCAGGGACATCGACCAGCGTCATCAGAGGGATTCCAAAGGCATCACAGAATCTGACGAAGCGTGCGGCCTTGGTTGAAGCATCAATGTCTAAACAACCGGCGAGAACTTTGGGTTGATTGGCCACGACGCCAACTGTTGTACCATCGAGACGCCCAAATCCAATTACGATATTTCCAGCGTAGTCGGCTTGAACCTCCAAAAATGCGCCAGCGTCTAGAATGGTCTCTATCACGTCGTTGACATTGTACGGCTTGTTTCGGTCCGCTGGAATAATTGAATCCAGTTCTAGGCACAATCGTTCCGCTGAATCTCCAAGTGACTTGTTTGGCACACCTGAAAGGTTGTTGGATGGCAATAGGCCAATCAAATCGCGGGTGAGTCCAAGCGCCTCTTCATCGGAACCTGCAGTGAAGTGAGTGACCCCTGACTTACTTCCGTGGGTGTTCGCACCTCCTAAATCTTCGAATGAAACCTCTTCGTTCGTGACCGTTTTGATGACTTCAGGTCCGGTGATGAACATATGTGCGGTCTGGTCAACCATGACAATAAAATCGGTGATTGCGGGGCTGTAAACTGCACCTCCTGCACATGGTCCCATGATGACACTGATCTGCGGAATCACTCCACTAGCCCTGACATTGCGGAAGAAAATTTCAGCATAAGATCCCAAACTGGCCACACCTTCTTGGATTCGAGCACCACCAGAATCGTTCAAACCAATGACTGGGGTGCCTGCCTTCATTGCCATATCGAGAATTTTGCAAATCTTAAGGCCGTGCATCTCACCCAGGCTGCCTCCATACACTGTGAAATCCTGAGCGAAACAGTGGACGGCCTTACCATCAATCAGCCCATGGCCGCAAATCACACCATCTCCCGGGATGATGTCGCCTTCCATGCCGAAATCGGTACATCTGTGTTCAACTAGAGCATCGACCTCTTGGAATGTATCCTCGTCAAGCAGCATCTCAAGTCGCTCTCGAGCAGTCATTTTGCCACGATTGTGCTGTGCATCGACGCGTTGAGAGCCACCTCCAGCCTCTGATTGAGCCTTGCGACGACGCAGTTCGTCCAGCCGCTCGTCTGCAGTTTTCATGGCCCTCAAACCCCTCGTTATCACAGTCCGCCCTTGAAGATAGCCCCCTATGGGGGCTCTTTTGGCCATCCGTGGGGTTCAAGGGGACTCCACGGCTCGACCAATTATGGCAACCCCATTGCGAATCGTCATCGCCAAGCCCGGTCTTGACGGACATGATCGGGGCGCAAAGGTGGTTGCTCGAGCTCTCCGCGACGCTGGACACGAGGTGATTTACACCGGCCTCCGTCGAACCCCCGAGCAAATCGTGCGAATCGCGATGGATGAAGATGCACAGGTAGTCGGGCTTTCCTCCCTTTCTGGTGCGCACGGCTTCCTGTTCCCAAAAGTGTGTGAATTGCTCCGTGAAGCCGGTTTGCAAGATATTGTTGTATTCGGTGGCGGCATCATTCCAGAGCGAGACCGACCCCAATTGTACGAAGCAGGTGTGACTGCAATATTTGGACCCGGAACTACATCAACTGAGATGGTTGATTTCCTTGAGGGATTGGAGGCCTGAGCATGGATAGGCGCGAACTCGCGCGTGCTTTGTCTTCAGCAGAGATGATTACGGCCCCTGCACGGCAACGAGAACCTTGGCTTGTCCTAGGCGTAACCGGTTCACCTGGTGTTGGGAAATCCTGTCTGGTCGACCGAATTGTATCCAATTGGTTGAACAGAGGTGAAAGAGTAGCAATTTTGGCCATTGACCCCTCATCTCCCGTGACAGGAGGTGCCCTTCTGGGGGATCGAATGCGAATGGCCTCAGTCGATGCAGGGGATAACGTATTCTTCCGTTCTATAGCAACAAGAAACTTACCCGGAGGCCTCCCAGCCCGACTGAATAGCATGGTCGACCTTCTGGTTCACGAAGGCTGGTCCCGAATCATCATCGAAACCGTAGGTTCGGGGCAATCAGAGATTCGAATAGTTGCGGTTGCGGATCGTTTGCTTCTGGTCGAAGGCCCAGCAAGAGGGGATGTGATTCAAGCGGAAAAGGCGGGTGTCCTCGAATTGGCCGATCTCATTGTAGTCAACAAGAGTGACCTTGAAGGTTCAGACCGAGTTGCCGATGAAATCCGTATGTCGCTCAATTTATCTGAAAATGAACCGGCCCCTGTCATTCTTTGCTCAGCCGAAACGGGCGATGGTATTGAGTCACTCATTTCCACGCTAGATTCTCTTCCGTCCGCCAGAGGCCCCGCCATCGCTCGAGCCCGCGAACGGCTGTTGGCCGCCCATCAAGAATCTCTGCTCTTACACCCCGGATTCGCCGATGTACTCAAGTCCTTGAGCCAAGGCGATATGTCCATTGAAGATGCACTTAACATTCTTCAGGGGGTTTAGAAAATGTCAGAAATTGAATATGAAGTTGATCATGTTAAACACAGTGTTGGGGGTCGTTCGGGGCATATTTTCCGGCGCTTTTTCCACATAAGTATGGCAGCGATTCCATGGTTGTATTATGTTCATGGCGAGGCGCTTGCGAATATCGCTTCACTGACTCCAATTCAATTCGTCTCCTTGTTTGGTGTAGCTGCCATTATCTTGGAAATATTTCGAATGAAATTCGGTATTCTCATTGTCGGCCAGCGGGAATACGAAAAACACCAGACCAGCGCATTGGCTTGGGGTACCGTATCGATTGCCTTGACCCTCATTGCATTGTCTCCTTGGGAAGGGTCAGGTGACACCCACGCGGGGTGGTTGACCATCCCAATCATTCTCTCGCTTACGTTCGGTGATCCAGCCATGGGGGAAGCAAGAAGAATGGGGATGGATAATCGCCTGGTATATGCAATAGGCACCATTATATGCGGATTGATTTGGCTTGGTTGTGGATATTTCTTGGGCACTCCATACTGGATGGCTCTGCTCATGGGTCCATTGACAATGGCTGCTGAACTACCGAAATTGAAGTGGATTGATGATAATGCTACTATGCTTCTGATTCCAGTGGCAGCCGTACTCATGATTGCACCGTTCCTGTGAATGCTCTCCTTCCTCACGCTACGTTTACAAAGTGAATTCTTGTGGCCTAACCATGTCCGAAGAGGCCGAACCTCTTACTGATGACGCTCCCGGTCAAGGACTGTACATCTTTGCGTACCTATTTTCCATGCTTGCCTTGGCTGTGACGATGGTTCTCTACACGTAATTGCTGAAAATCATCTCAGCGCCTTGAAATGAATTGAACCTACCCCCTACATCATGTGCGGCATCTCAGGGTTGTTTGGCCCGGACGGGGATGATGCCCGAATCGCTCATTCGATGGCATCATTGTTGGAACACAGAGGTCCCGATGGCACTCGCTCTTGGTCTACGCCGTGTCGCCACGGTGGAATTGGCTTCGGTCACACGCGACTTTCAATTGTCGATATTATCGGTTCTGACCAACCGTTGTCTTCAGACAATGGTTGTGTGTTGATTGTCAATGGGGAAATCTACAATCACAAAGAGATTCGGGCAACATCCCGCTACTATCCTTGGCGAACAAAGGGTGACGGCGAGGCCATACTCGCAGCGTATGCATCTCGTGGAGATTCTGTCGATTGGCTGAATAGCATAGATGGAATTTGGGGATTTGCACTGTGGGATCCCAATATCGAGCGCCTCATTTTGTCGCGAGATCCCTTGGGTGTCAAACCATTGGTTCGAACGTTAACTCAGGAGGGAACCCTCTTGTTTGCTTCTGAAACCAAGGCACTTCGTGCACATCCTCAACATACTCCAGCCTTGGATGAAGAGGCACTAGTCGCCCGTTTAGCCTTTGAATATCCGTTGGACGATACGACGTTGTTGAAAGATGTTCATCAAGTTCGGCCTGGCACGGTGGAAGTTTGGATGTTGAACGAAAATGGCGCTCAACTTCAATCAGTGACATCCTATTCTCAAGATGTCGTGGCCCCGTCCAAGCATTGGGACATTACGAAGGCCCCTGCTCTATTGGAATCGCTAACCAGCAGTTTGGCAGATCGACTGATGTCTGATGTTCCCCTTGGTATTGTCTTGAGCGGCGGTCTTGATTCTGCGATGGTTGCTGCCCTTGCCCACGAAGCTGCTGAACGTACAGGGTATCCCGTCCCTGCATGTTGGACGGTTGCTGAATCGGAAGACAATCCCGATTGGATGGCCGCTGTAGAGGTTTGTAAGGCGCTTGATTTGGAACATCACCAACACATTCTGGCAGAAGATGCTTTTTCCAGCGCGCTTCCTGATTTGACATGGTTCGGTGAAGATCTCGATTTCACTGTATTGTTTTTTCAACCGTTGTTCAAGCATATGTCTGAAGCGGTGACTGTCGGTCTCTGTGGTCAGGGCTCTGACGAACTCCATGGCGGATATTCTCGGTATCAGAACTTGACGAATCATCGAAATATCATCCGTACTCGACTTGAGAATTCTCAACATCCATTTGCTAACAAACTCCTCAATACAACCATCGAACAGCCGGGTTGGACCGGTGCATCTCACCATCCAGACGTGGTATTTGCAGATTTGACCCATACACTCCAGTACGAACTAGACCATGGTCAGTTAACGAATTTTCAATTGCGCTTGGTCGACCGTCATTCGATGGCCCATGGACTTGAAGTGCGGGTGCCTTTCTTGGGGTCTGCACATCGGAATTCTGCTCACAAATTGCCCCTAGATTGGCGCCTCAGCGCCTTACGTGAGAAGATTGCATTACGGGCTGCTGCTGATCAAACCTCTCTCCCTAAATCGATTGTCAACCGACCCAAATTACCAGCAGGCCGCGCTACTTCTCCGACAATGATTGACAACCTTCTTACAGAATTGGATGGACATGCAAGACAATATGCAAACGACATCCCCTCAATGTCAAAGATGTTTGATGATCAACCCGAAATTAGCCTCGGACTTCGCCTATTTCGGTCAATGCACATTACCGATGGCGGCCTCGGCCGACATGGAAAGAATTTGATGACCCTGCTGGAGGATGTTGACTGATGTCGTATCATGGCCCAGACATTCTCGCTGAACTAGAAGCGAAAATCATCGAAAAACAAGATGATTTGAAGGCTTGGTTCGCCTCTAAACGTGCCGAACTCAACATGCCAATCTACGGTTCTGTGGACATTCGTGATGCTCATTGGAAGGTCGCAGTCGTCGATGCCAATCAATATCCAGCCGGATTCAACAATCTCAGCGATGGAGATATCGGTGCCCATCTCCGTGCAGCCATAGGTAATCTACGGCACGTCCATATTTGGCCGGAATCACATACAAGAAATCCCGCCTATCAAGAGAATATCGACACCTTGTCGACACTCCTCGAAAACGAAGGATATGCTGTTACACAGGGAATTCTTGAGATAAAACCAGGGTCAACTGTATCTCACCAAGGTGCGGTACCAGATCTTATTCTCCTCAACAATGACCTTTCCGATGGTCCCCTGCCAAATCTGGGCGTCCCCGTCTTACCGCCACCCGAGATGGGGTGGTATCAACGTCGTAAATCCGGTCATTTCAGTGCTGCACAACCATTTCTGAATGAAATTGCTGCAT
>JAPYUB010000006.1:0-14250 GCA_029942125.1 Candidatus Thalassarchaeaceae archaeon
AGACTTGAACTGGAGGACCGAAGATGAGCCTAACCCGAGACGTCGCAACCATTCCGAAGCGCATTGCTTCCATCAAGTTCAGTTTGATGGATCCAAACGAAATCCGCAAGATGTCCGCAGTCGAAGTGAAGACTGCAGATACCTACAAGGATGATGGACACGCATACAGACAAGGTTTGATGGACAATCGCATGGGCGTTATTGAACCCGGTGTTCGATGTGAAACCTGTGGCAACAAGCATGATGTTTGTCCGAGCCACTTTGGGCACATTCAACTTGAATTACCCGTCGTTCATATTGGATTCACCAATCTTTTGAAGGTGGCCCTCAAATCGACCTGTAACACGTGTAGCCGTATCTTGCTCCACGAGCGTGAAGGAACCCATCCCAGCAATCCAGAGATGTCCGAACAGGATTACTATCGGTCGCGCGTGTACGACGTCATCCAGAAGCATGGTGTTGGTTCAACTGAATTCAGCAAAGTCATCAAAGATATCGTCAAGATCTGTTCTGGTGCAAAGCGTGCAGTATGTATGCACTGTGGTTCCGAACAGGGCAAGATCCAACTCGATAAACCTACTACTTTCAAGGAGAAGAAGATGGACAAGGGCGAACACAAGTTGAATGCTCGCGACATCCGAGAATGGTTGGAAAGAATCCCTGATGAGGATTTGATTTTCGTGGGAATGGACCATAATGCTAGCCGTCCAGAATGGACCATTATGCGCGTATTACCTGTGCCCCCAATCACCGTGCGCCCCTCTATTACTTTGGATAGTGGTGACCGAAGTGAGGATGACCTTACTCACAAACTTGTGGACGTTCTTCGAATCAACCAACGCTTGCGTGAGAACCGTGACGCTGGTGCCCCTCAACTTATTGTTGAGGATTTGTGGGAACTACTACAATATCACATCACCACCTATTTCGACAATCAAACGGCAGGGATTCCTCCAGCCCGACACCGTTCAGGTCGACCACTGAAAACACTCACTCAGCGACTCAAGGGCAAGGAAGGCCGTTTCCGAAGCAACCTTTCCGGAAAGCGTGTGAACTTCTGTGCGCGTACCGTCATCAGCCCCGATCCAAATCTTGGAATCAATGATGTCGGCGTTCCTGTTCAGTCTGCCAAAGAACTGACCGTTCCGATTCGGGTCACTGGCCGGAACCGTGAACAATTGCGACAGATGATTTTGCGTGGCCCCGATATCCATCCTGGTGTCAATTACATCGTTCGTGGAGACACTCACCGTGTACGAATCACCGACCGAACCAAGTTCATGTGGTCTGGATTCCGTTGCCACAACCCTGAATGTCATTCGGGCGATGAAGAGAGAGGTGAACCTTACCCAGGCCATCGTTCAGATCTCAATGAGGTTCTTCCCGCGCCCAACTTCCTGCCAGGTATGGTAATTGAAGAGGAGTTTAAGCGAGTTGAAGGGGAAGACGATGCTCAGTCAAAGTGGATTCCTAATCTTAAGGCTACCATCGCCAACCTTCGTGGAGAGGACAAGAATGGGAAACAGCTGGATGAAGACGACCCTCGGGCCATAATTTACCAGCGATGGGTCTTTGAACGTGAAAATCCAAACCAACCATTCCCCCCCCACCTCGAGGTTATTTGCCCGCATTGTGGTAGCCCTGAAATTGCAGAGGATACACGTAGCAAGGTCGAAGATCGCCTTGCTACAGTGGATCTTGATGGCAATCCAAAGCCGGGCATGATTGTTGAACGACACCTGATTAACGGTGACGTTGCAATCTTCAACAGACAACCATCTCTGCATCGTATGTCAATGATGGTTCATCAGGTACGCGTCATGGAAGGCAAGACCTTCCGATTCAATCTCGCTGTCTGCACACCGTACAACGCTGACTTCGATGGTGACGAGATGAATCTTCACGTAATTCAATCCGAAGAAGCTCGTGCTGAGGCTAAAATTCTCATGCGTGTTCAAGAACACATCATTACGCCACGTTATGGCGGCTCAGTTATCGGTGGTATTCACGATCACATCTCAGGCGCTTATCTATTGAGTCACAACAACCCCTTCATCCCCAAGGCCATCGCACTTGATGTCCTTGGACAGATTAGTTGGTCAGGCGAACTCCCCAAGGAGAGTGTTGTGGACGGTGTTTCTGGTTATTATGGCCTTGAACTGTTCAGCCTAATCGTTCCAGGTGGCTTCAATCTACGTTATACAAGCCGTAGTATGGATGAGGTTAGGATTGAAGGTGGCCAAGTTCTCAGTGGAACTCTAGACAAGCGTGCTATTGGTGCTGAAGACGGTCGACTTCTCGATGCAGTTGTTCAAACACATGGCACAACCAAGGGTGCTAAGTTCATCAATCAGATGACGAAACTCACGATTGGAATCTGCACCGCCATGGGCTTCACCACCGGAATCGACGATGAAGATCTTCCAGCTGCAGCAACTGAGGCAATTGCCCAGCGCAATGCAGAAGCCAGTGACGCGGTCGATGCTGAACTAGAGAAGTTTGGTACTGATGGTCGCAAATACGAAACTCGCCCAGGTCGTACTCCACTTGAGACACTTGAAGAGAACATCCTGCAGATTTTGGATCAATGTAAAGCAGAAACAGGTACGTTGGCCAAAGATCACCTCGCAGATGACAATCCTGCGGTTATGATGGCAGTATCTGGTGCCCGTGGTTCCATGGATAACTTGGCAATGATGGCCGGCTCCATTGGCCAACCAAAGGTCCGTGGTAAGCGTTTGGAACGTGGTTACAATGATCGCGTGTTGTCGCACTTCCGTCGTGGAGCTAAGGGTGCGAAGGAGAAAGGCTTCGTTGCGTCTTCCTTCAAGCGTGGCCTTGAACCCACTGAGTTCTTTATGCTCTCTGTATCGGGCCGTGAATCCCTTGTCGACACAGCGGTTCGTACGAGCAAATCTGGTTACATGCAGCGCCGTCTCATCAACGCAATGGACGACCTCAAGGTATGGAACGATGGACAGCATTCAGTTCGTAACACAGCAAACCGAATTATCCAATTCCAATACGGTGAAGATGGCGTTGATCCGTGCAGATCACTGAAGGGAGATCCAATCAACGTCAACCAAATTTTGGATGATGTCATTGGAGGTGGTAACTGATGGTAGTCAAGTCAGCAACAAAGAAGAAACTCATGGACATGGGCGTGCAAGAGGAATTCGCTCACAAACTTGCAGATGATCGCAAGTGGGACGATGTGAAAATCCTCTCACCTGGGGAAATTGCCCAGATTTGCGGCCTCTCTTCTGAAGAGGCCACCGCCATCCACAACACACTGCTAGCTCACGGCAAATCAGGTGGTTCGGACTCCCGTTCAGCCACGACTACAGTGGTCCGGCGCAAAAAGGCACTTCGACGTACTGCCCAAAGAGAACTTATTCTCCAAGCATACGATGAGGAAACCAAGTTTGAGACCATTGGCCGTGATATCGATCGGGAAGATCCAATCTACGTGGCTCTAATCAAGGCAGCAGAAAAAGAAGGCATTATACTCACTGAACGTTTATTTGAGAATCTCGCCGCAGGCATTCGTGAGCGTGGAAAGGTCAAATTGACGCCAACTCAGGCGAAGAAAATCGTCACTCAATCGGGCGCCCAATACAAACGCGCCTCCGTTGATCCCTTTGAGGCGGTTGGCATTGTCACTGCACAATCAATCGGCGAACCCGGAACTCAAATGACCATGCGAACATTCCACTATGCTGGTGTTGCGACAGTCAACGTGACTCAAGGTCTACCTCGAATCATCGAGATTGTCGACGCACGTAAGTCACCGGATACGCCGACGATGAATATCTACGTCGAGGAATTTGACGCCAAGGGAAAGCCATTGGCAACAGAAGAGAAAGCGGTACAAAAATTAGCCGCATCCCTTGAAACTACCACAACTCAGGATATTGCAGACATCGATGTTGAAGTTGCTCAGCGTTACATCATGCTGAAACTCAACAACTCTCATCTCAAATTGAAAAATATGACTGGGGCAGAGGTTCGGGACAAGTTATCTCGGGCGACAAAATTGTTTATCGCTATTGAAGATGGTTCTGAGTTGAAGCCAAAGATTCTGAAAATTATCCCTGGGGTTGCCAAGGAAGATGATTTGAAAGAAATCGATGCAAACCCTCCAACATACACTGCACTTCTGCAACTTGAAGAGAAGATCAAGACACTCCGTCTGAAGGGTGTAAAGGACATCCATCGAGCCAATGTTCAGCAGGACCAAGAAGGTCAATATTACATCTCGACGATTGGCTCTAATCTCTCCAAGGTCTCGGACTTCGCAGGAGTTGATCGCGGCCGCACCTATACCAACAACATCACCTCAATCCATGATTACCTCGGAATCGAAGCTGCCCGTCAGGCCATCATCAACGAGTTGATTCTCACCCTTGAAGGAGCACGCTTGGAGGTCGATGTCCGACACCTGCTTATGGTCGCGGACGTCATGACCAGTGAAGGTGAAGTTCGCGCCATTGGTCGTCACGGTGTGTCTGGAACCAAACACAGTATCCTCGCTCGAGCAGCGTTTGAAGTTACTGTGAACCATTTGTTGAAGGCCGGAATCATCGGTGAACGAGACAATCTCACTGGTGTTGCCGAGAACATCATTGTTGGCCAACCGATTGCCCTTGGAACTGGTAGTGTCGAGTTGTTCTATATCCCTGATAATGAGTAATATTCGCCATGAGAAGCATTAGTGGAGAATGGAGGAATATGAATGGACTTGAGCCGACAACTGAAAACCGCGATTAAGACAGGTGATTTGACCTTTGGTCAGAACCAAGCATCCGATGCTTGCGCCAATGGAGAAGCAAAGTTGCTGATATATTCGGTCAATTGTCCGCAAAAATACATCGATGACTTGCGCGCTCGACACCCCGATGTCCCCATGCATCGAACTGATTTGGTTAATCGAGAATTGGGTCCTGCCTGTGCCAAACCATTCCCAATAAGCACCATCTGTGTTCTGAGTGAAGGCGATAGCGAATTGCTCAGCCTCCAATCGAATATCGATTGAGATTGTGAAAGTCGTCCCATCGCTCCTTTTTTGGACGGAGTGTTCAAGGGTGGTACGGTCGCCGTAGGCGACCATGGAGTCCCTGATTAGAGATTTGCTCACTCAACTCGGCGCTTCGTTGGACCCCCCCCCCTCGCACACCCCTTGTCCGGGCATTTCCCTCATGGGTGTGCTAAGTAACCCTCCCGCCACTCAATGTGGCCCCACGTTGTCCATTGGAACGCATGTATGGCATGCACATGATGGGTGGGCGCCATTGGACAATCTTGAGATTGAACGTTGGCTGGTCGACACTCCTTCTGGTTCGCATTGGCTTCTTTCTGAACGTCCACTTCGTTTGGAGCACAAGCCACACCGTTCTGATGTTGAATACGAGGTGTGGGGGCCCGATCGTTTCGCCCAGTGGTTAGGTGAGGCCGTTCTAAACGGGGATTTGAATGCCGGCATACCGCAAGCAATTCCAGAATCTGTAGTCGAAGTTGAAGAGGTTGAGAGAACGACCCCCTCACTCAAAGAATCGGGTCCATCAGCACTTCGCCCGCAAATTGAACTTGAGTCAATTTTGGATAAACTGACATTGACGCATGCCGAACCCCGGCCAGTTCTTCTCACGGCTAGAATATGGGCTGTGACTGGGATTTTACGTGGGCCGGAAAATGCTGCAGAAAGGCAATGGTGGGAATTGCTTGAGGATCCTTTTACTGGCGAAATCGATCACCTCGGAACGATTGAAACATTAGATTTCATCCCCAATTTAGAGCGAATGGAACCCAAAGTTTGGGTTGATGAATCCGAAATCGCTCCGAAATTGGCTAATCTTTGTGAGGAACGACGTCACTATACGGTCACAGAATCAAGTGGCCAGAACCAAGTTCAAGGAAGTGTTCTACATTGGTGGAAATTGGATCCTTCTAGTGCTGAGATGACTCCGAGATTGGCTCTACTGCCAGCTTGGCAACTTCGGATTCCGGAACGTGGAATGGCCCTCGTGCATGGTCTAACTGGCCAATTGATTCCGCTGCCGTAATCAAGTTAATACTTCATCTAGGCGATCTTGCTCAACCGCTCGACGAATTTCCATTGCGATTCTCCGTCCACTGCTCATAGATTTACGCCACGTGGCGTTGCCGTAAGGATGGCCGACGTTGAGATGAACATTGGTGCCACCACCCAATCTTGGTGCGACGTCATAGATGTAGTAGTCCATGTCCTTGTCAATGCATGTCTGCAAGCAGAATGGGCCAATGATGCCCGGGTCGTAGTGCTCTTTGCTGGCTTGGATGAATTTTTCTCCGAGTTCAAACGCTTTCTCCAGCAAACTCTCACGAATTGTAGCGGTATTGTGTCCGACAACCGTCATCTCAGGAATTTGTTGGTGTGCAGGCATAGTCATCTGCTGAGGTGCTGGCAAGCGAACATGTCCATCAAGTGAAGATTCAAATCTCCAATCGACGCCCAAAAGTTCGAGTTTCGGCATATCCTCCTCAAGGGGACTATAGAAGAAATTTAGATTAAAAACTGGACCGATTACATAACGCTCAATTCGCGCTCCTTCCAGACTCTCTTGTTCGATGACTCCTTCTTTGAGCAAAGTCTTTGCTTTTTCGCTATATTCTTCAAATGATGAACAGGTAAAGAATCCGCGTTCTAATTTCTTTTGAGCATGATGTAACTTCACGATTGCCAAGCAATCGATTTCCTCTGGATTATTAATGGCTTCAGGATAGGGTAATCCCGCTTGCTCTAGAATCCAATAATAGTCCTGTTCTTCGCTCCTCTCTTCCATCCGGAGCATGTTTCTACTTCCGAACATTGGGACCTTGAAATCGTTTTCAATACTCTCAATTGAACTGTATGATGTAAAGGAACGGTTGGGGATATACACGACATTTCTTTCGCGCATCTGCCTTTGAAAATCAGGCGCTAACACATCATTAAAAGAATTGAGAACAATGGCCTTGTCTACCATTCCACGAGTCACCCTCCCAGATGAACTTCGTTGAGTTCTGAAATAATCCGAGTATGTTTTTTCACGACCTTTCTGACAATAAGCCACGGTTGGGAATCCTTCCTCAATCGCCCCATCACAGATGTCAAGTGCACTATGACTTGCAGTCATTCCAATACGCAATTTAAGACGGTCATATTCCTCAAGAATTGAACTGATTTCATCAGCACCAATCATGGGTATCAACCGCCCCGTTGTAGGGCCATCAACTCGTCAGTAGACAAGGTCTCTCCTGACATGAGTTTAGACATGAGATCCTGCACTTCAACTCTCGCTGGAACATTGAACTTGCCACCTGTATCTATGCCCTTGTCTTTGTTACTCTTTGCACGCAGGATGTCTTGGATAGAGTGTAGGCACCGTAGACTGACAATATAGGATTGATGTTCTCTATCCGCTTCACGCTTTACACGGCGAACTTGGGCCTGACTTGCATCAGCTTTCTCGCGCAACCGATCCACCTCATCACTCAATTTTATCATCAAATCATGAGCATCTTGTGCAGTATCAGCAGCGGCGGTAACGGCTTGATGTGCAACTTCCTGTTCCTCAATCGCTTGGCGTAGATTGTCTCTAGCCTCCTTGAGTTCGACATTAGAATTTTCACTCTCATTCATTTTTCGGAGTTTCCTTCTCATTTCATTAATCTGTTGCTCAAATTTCTTCTCATTCTTGCCGGTTAATTTCCCCATACCAAAATCATCTTCAAGTTTCTCGATGCTTCTACGAAGTGAGGCTGGAGTATCCTCCTTATCTCTCCGTCCACGCCGATCGTTTTGGTTGCCACTGCGCTCTGGTTCAGGGGATAATTCACGCAATTTGTCTTTGGCATCGCGAACGCCTTGATTCTTAGCAGCTCGTTCTGATTTCGCTTCGCGTACAGAGCCATTTGCTTCATCTCGAATGCCTTTGTATCCTTGAACTTCCGAAATGAGTTCGCGAACTCTTCGGTTGAAATCGTTGCGTGTAGTGAGGAATCCGCCCACATTCTGGTTCAATTCATCACGTGAATCTCTTTTTTCAGATGCTATACGGTTGACATTTTCTCTCATTTCTTTTAACGTCGAAATAATGCCATCCATCAGAGATCACCATATTGGCCTGACGTAGTCAGGCTTCAGTCAACCACCGCAAATGGCAATGCCATATAATCGCTCTCTCCGTTCATCGCCCCCTACTGGGGGCGTATTCTGTCGTTGACAACATTTGGAGAGAACGATTAAACCCCGTCCGCAAAACGCACTGGTTGAATCCCATGTTTATCGATGGAATGCCCGGAATGGACCGAGTTCTTGCAACGGATGTGAATCCCCCTTACCTGACCCTTGTGACTGGGCCCCCTGGTTCGATGAAATCTTCATTTTGCCTCTCATTGGTTTCGAACCACCTGCGTCAATCTGGAGGATTTGGATTGTATTGCACAGTGGAGGAGACCACCGGAAGTTTGCTCCGTTCTTCTCACTCACTGGGTTTGTCACTACCTCAAAACCTTCAGATTACTGATTTCACCGAGTTGCGTAACGAGAACGAGGCGATGGATTATCTGAAATTCACAGAGAAGATGATTGAACATTTCAAGAGAGAACGGGGAGATGCATTCTCTGTGTTTGTCCTAGATTCATTGGGGGCGATTTACAGTTTAACCAGTGTCGATGAAGAAATGCGCAAGAGGATGTTCAAATTCTTTGAATTCTGTCGCAGTCAGAATCTGCATACATTCGTAATTACCGAAAGGCAGGCTGGTGAACATGCTGAACTTGAGGGCAATGAGGGTTTCTTGGCCGACTCAATCATAAATTTGGGTTTGGATCGACGTAATGGTCAGATTGTCAGAACCATGCAGATTGAGAAAATGCGCCACATCCGCCATTCTATGGAGAAACAGGCAATGGAGGTCACCAATTCAGGTCTCGTATTGCTCGGGCCCTTATTTGATTAAGCCAGGTCGATAATTCGGCTCGCAGCATTTTTAAGTGCATTTCTCAATGAACCAAGATTTGCATTTGATTCCGCCTGAATCAAAAGCAATCGATTTTCATCAACACGGTGTGATAGCATCACTATCTCCCCAGTACGAACCATCATTCTAGCCGGTGTATCTTCAACGAGAACATCCAAACCAGCCCACATTGCTACTGCTGCATCAACGTTCAGTTCCTGTGGTGAAAAATCGATTGGCAATGCATCAGGGCCAATGAGGGCGACCCATTTTACACCATCCTGATTGAGTAAATCATTCATGAGGCGTGTTCTCATGATTGGGTGCCAGTCTAAGGCAGGGCATCATTGTGACGATGCTTCAGAGAGCAATGGCCCTCGCATTAACCATCCATCATGGCCCCGATAGAAGCCTACGATTCTCCCCTTGGGCCGTAGCCCACGTCGGTGATACATCGCGATGGCGACCCCATTGTCTTGACGGACTTCCAGTTGGACGGTTCGAATTCCGAGCGCCGTCGCCGAAATTGCGAATTTCCGCCAACCCTCCGCCCCAATCCCATTGCCTTGAAGTTCGTTGGCAACTGAAAATGCGAGTACGCGCGCACATTGATTGGTCAATCGCATGACCCACAGTATACCTTGATCTCTTTTTCCATCGGTGAGGACCCATCGGCCGAATTCTCCATTCAATGGTAGTTCTTGAATTCGTTCGATTTCGTACGTTTCCCCAGTTGTTTCCAAAATCAATTGTCGAATCTTTTCCAAGCGACCCCGATTCCATTCTTTGAGTGATGGGCATGGGGTCCAATTGAGCCCAGCCACTCTACATCACCTACGCCGCTTTTCTCTTTCTTCAGGGTTTAGTGTGCGTCTACGGCCACGCGCGGCTCCAACCTTGCGCCGCTTTTGTTTCTCAGGTTCAGGTGTAGTCTCACTACTCGACTCCTGTGCTTTGGAAAGGGCGCTAATTCCACCACTGTTCAACAAAGCCCCCAGATCTTCCAACGAAAGTGCACCACCGCTGCTTGCGCGGGCTTTGACCTCATCTAGGCGAGGGCCTATTTTCCTCCCCCCCCTACTGCCTTTCTGTGCTTTCTTTCGAACTCTTGCATAGGCTTCAAGGCGCCCGATTTCTCTGCGCATCTTCTTGAGTTCAGTCCGATTCTTATTGATGAGTTCCCACATTTTTGCAATTCGTTCATTGAGGTTGCGGATTTCTTTGGGGTTTGCCTTCTGATCAGCAACTTCTTCTCGAGCTTCTTCTGCGATTGATTTCCTCTCCGCACTCAACTGGTCGAGTTGTTTCAATTTCTCTTCTTGATTTCGGAGTAACTCGATGTATTTTTGATGTAAATTATTTCCATGGACTTTCCGTGCATGCATTGCCTGCAATTCGAAGAAAAATGAGTACAGTTTTATTTCGTGGTCTCGATTGGGCATTTTGGCCAAGTCATTTGGGATGGTCGCCAACCTGCGGTGAGTTTGAATTAATCGCTGTTCAATTATTTCCAACGGAGGCGGGACATTCTTGTTGATAACGTCGCGTTCCTCACGAATTGCTCGCGCTTGCCCGCGAACAGTTCTGAATTTATTGAGCACAGTCGTTCTTTCCTTACTGATTCCACGTGTTGATTCTTGGATTACACGTAGTGATTGCACCAGTGTGATTTCCGCCTCGCGTTCCTGTTCGATGCGCTTCAATTCTTGTTCAGTGGCTTGCTTCGATGCTTTAAGAGCGGTTGTCATATCTTCAATTTCGGGGTCGGAAAGATCTTCAAGATCGTCAAATAAACCTTCTTTTGGTTTTGAACGCTTGCGCTTGCGTTTTTCCTCACTCATTCTTCTTCACCACCGTCTGGTTTTGTGGCTATGGGCAATTCAGCGTTACGTCGACGTATGCTCGAACCCCCTCCTGATTCAACTTGTTTGGCATTTTTCAGCAAATTATCCAAGCCATTCTCGATAGCAGATTCCCAGTAGGCTATGGCCGACTTAGATTGTTTGATGAGCGCGCGCGAGCGTTCGACTTGACGCATCGAATTTCGCAATTCAACTCTCTTCTCCACAAATATCGCATGAATCGGCTCATTTTCCTCAACATACGTCAACATCTCGAGATGCAATTTGTCTGCTAGTTTGAACAATTTATGCATTTTTCGACTTGATTCAATGTATTCAGACATCTCTGGGTTGTCCTTCCGGCGCTTTTCGAGCCATGCTTCGTTTTTTTGCAAGAGTGCTTTTCGTTCAGCAAGCAATTTCCGTTCGTCTATAAGTGACAGCGCTTGCTTCTCGATTTTATTCTCAATCCCTTCAAGTGCCTCTTCGAGTTTCTCTTTCGCCCATTTTGGATCTAGGCTCTTCAATCCGCCCGCCTCATCCAATTGTTCCCTCAGTACGCGTGTTTGTTGTAACAACACGCGGGCTTCTTTCTGGGCTTCGTTTCGACCGTTTTTCAGTTCGGCCACTTTATTGGAGCCAGTATCGCGTTCCAGTCTCAACTTTTCGACTTCAGGTGCAAGGGTGTCGGCATCATCTGTCATTCGGGCTTCAATGTCCGGCAATGCCATTGCAAGCAACCTTCTGCGCTCAAGAATTTTTCCGGCAAGTTCCCCCGGTTTGAGGGCGAGCAGGTCTGTGATATTCATGCAGAACGAGTGGCGGAACCACAGGTTCCGCATAAAGGTTCAGCGATTAGCCTGCCCAAACAAGGCAAGGGTCTTGAACCGTGCGCGGCCAAGCGGACGCATGACCATAGGTCATGTACGTGGCATCTGGGTTGCGGTTCTCCTGCTTTCCTCGCTCTGGGTACCCCTTGCTTCGGCAGCGGGCGGGGGCCTCCTATTGTCGGGCGATAGTTTCAGCATCACCGGAGATCAAGAAGTGGGCGCAGGAGCCGTCAATATCAGCGTGGATGTCGTTGCCCACGACTCAAATTCAAATGGATTCTTGGAAATGATCTTAATAGCCGAAAACAACACTCCATTGGCTTCAGATAATCGTTCAATCAGCTTATTGGCCGACGAATCCATCACCGAAGTCTTCGATTTCACATTGGTTCCGATTGGAACACATACCCTTACACTTCAATTGTGGGGTGATGTTGGCGTTGGTTTTGAAAACAATCTGACACAAATTCAAGTATTCATCCAGAGATTATCTGCAGGCCATGCATCTATAGAATCTTCAGGTGACTGGACAGTTGTCCCCGTCCATTCAGATACGGGTGAAGCGAGTGGAAACAACACTCTGAGAGACGGCGACCATGCTTGGGTGATTGCAATCGTTGAGAATACGGGGGACGTCACTTGGACGGGCAATGCAACAATATCCAATCAGAGTTCTGTAATTTCTATTCTGGCGATCAACATCGGCGGATTGTCTACTTCATCAGTTAATTTCACACTGGGACCCCTGTTTGAAGGATACACTACTATTTCGATTGATTTGCTGGAGAATCAAACTTCTGTAGCATCTGATACTCTTATTCTCAATATCGGCCCACCACCATTGCCACGACCCCTGCTATTGATGACACCTGAATCTATGAATCCCAATTTGGGCGATTCTATGAATTGGACAATCTCTACTGAAAATTCAGGCGAATCAACATTCGACGGCATCCTCTTCTGTAGTTTTCCTTCTGGGGTGGAGGTTCTCAACGAATCCATTTCAGTTCCTTCAGAACAAAATCAAACTTGGATTGTCATTGTGGATGTTCGCCCTGGCCAACTTGATTGTTTAGTCACCAGTTCTCAACGACTGCATCTCGATTCGATTACATCTACATCTCATGTTTATGATATGTCGGCTGGACACTTGATGAGAGCAGGCAGTGATGGTCTCACAGTCACGGGTGGCCCCTTCCACGTGGGTGACCCCATTCCTTTGGCTATTCTCATACACAATGGTGGCGATTTTTCAGGTGTAGCTTCCCTTGAAGTCAGGGAAGGTGATTATGATGGTAATAACATGGGATCTTGGGCATCATTGGAAACTCGGACGTTGGAGGTCGGTAGCAGCCTAGAATTGGGTTCACAACATACCCCTAGTGTTTCTGGTGAGAGGCAGATTGAATGGCGAATTGTGAGTTCAGATAGCCTTGTCGCAAACGATCTTTCAGATATTCTTTCGCTCATGGTTCAACCTTCTCAATCACTAGATGTCAGCCTCTCATCATTGGGGTGGACACTCAGTGACGGATTGGATGTTGAAGTCACGACCACCCTATCACCGGGAGAGAGTCGACTGGTCTTGCTTGATGTAGGGACTTCAGGCTCCTCTGGTGACGTTTCTCAGATTTCGGTTGAAATCATCCTTTCCCCTGGCCAGCGAACACTGACCTACAATCTGGGGCATCCAACTTCCTCCTCACTCGCCTGGGTTGAACTCACGCCGTTAGGTTGGGTGTCCACTTCAATTGCAGACGATGAGGTTGCCTTGGTTCGCCCCAACCCTCAAACCTCTGTGCTCCTCAATTCGGTAAGCCCTTCAAATCCAGTCCCAGGAGAACCGGCCACAATTTCCTATTCATTGGTCAATGAAGGCGGAGGAGATACTTTAGCTGGTGAACTAATGCTCATCGACTTGAAACACGGTGGCGAAGTACTGTGGACAGGCCCGTCCCCCGTAGTATCTTCAGGAGAGAATACTACCGCCTCATTTTCGCTTGAACAATGGCCACCCGGTTCTGTGGTCGATCTAAGATTAATCTGGCAAACCTCGGCAACAGACGCAACTGGCACCAATTCATTCCTCTCTAAATCCGCACAAACAACAGATCAAGGTTTCACAATCGATTGGCTCTCTCTCATTTATGGTTCTCTTGCAGGTTTATTCATCGGACTTGTCACTCGCACCGTGATGCGTGCTAGGGCCGGTAAACCCTTGCTCCCTAGACGTGAACGTGGCGGTCGGGTGTCCAAACCAAAGAAATCCGTTGCGAAAACAGCTGATGAAAAAGTCGAGGTAGCCTGTCCAGCCTGTGATCAGAGACTCCGAGTCCCCTTGACATACAGCGGCACAGCTCGCTGTCCAGCATGTGCGCAAACCTTCCCCGTGGTAGCTGTTGAAGAAGAAGTCACAGAAACCCCAGACGTTGAAGATGAAATAGAATCTGTAGAGGGCTCGGTTGAATCTGTGACAGAAGAAACACAACCCACCTCGGTTGTATCAGGGGGGGCTAAAACTTCCTCATCGTCTGATGATGTCATCCTTTGTCCAGATTGCCAACAGAAATTGAAGGTTCCTTATGATCGACGACCTG
>JAPYUB010000006.1:14260-36055 GCA_029942125.1 Candidatus Thalassarchaeaceae archaeon
GAATTCCGTGCATTGAAGGGCTGATTCATGTGAGTGGACCGATTAAAGAATTTGAGGAGATGTATCTCAAGACTCTCTATGAATTTTATGTTGAAGAACCACAACAACCCATTCGCAACAGTCGAATTGCTGAAGCCCTCGGTGTGAGTCAGGCAGCCAGCAGCGAGATGGTGCTGCGTTTGGCTGGAAAAGGTATTCTCTATCACATCCCATATCGCGGTTCAACATTGACCGAAGAAGGGGTTGAGGCCGCGGCTAGAATCAAGCGCCGCGAATGTCTGATGGAGGTATTTCTCATTCGTATGATAGACTACAAAGGTGACGTTAAAGCCGCAGCTTGCCGCCTTGAACACGCTTTGACGGACGACCTTGAATCGGCCATTGATCGATTGTTGGGGTATCCTGAGTCAACGCCCAATGGGGAAAAAATTCCAGATGTATCTAGACAGATTGAACCGATTACTAATACAATGCTCCTCCCCCTCCACGCTTTGCCTGTTGGCATGTCTGGTGATGTCGAATTGTTGGTTCTTGAAGGCGCAGACATCCGAACCCTAGAGGGCCTTGGCATTGTTGCGGGTTCGACGATTCAATCCACGGATGAAGGATTAATCGTCAATGGCCATGGAATCCAAATCACACCGGCCTTAGCCGCTCGAATATTGATTAGAACCCGGTGAAATTTCCATGGCGCAACGGCCTTATGCGCTCCTGCTCACGCACACCCATGGCGGCGCAGAATATCTCAACTGAGGATGCGTTGGATTTACTAGTGCCTTCTGACGATGCCCTTTCTACCAAAGATGCTATTGCCGCCACTAAGACACCTACCGATTCCGGCCCCACTCTATCGGATATTCAAGCTGTAGAGAAACGAATGGACCGACTCCGTGCTCGGGAGCATCACCTACTACGTCTTGATCGTCTTTTCCTTTCAAGAGGCATCCATCTTTCTTTGACATTGCCAATTTTTGCTCTTGCGATGCAATTGGTGGGTCGTCGCTACGCCGTAGGTTCTCCCGATTGGTGGATTTCCAGTGTTGAATCCGGATTTCCTGATGCGACCCTGAGCATCGTCGCCGGTCTTCTTGCAACAATCATTCTCTTTGCGTGGATGGTTTCTCTTTTGGTGGTTCGAGCATTACACAATACTTCGCGTAAGGTTTTCCTTACTGAAGGCCAATCATTCATGCTTCGAGGGAGGCCTTTTGAAAGTCTACACGGATACGAGGCTATCAATGATGTAACTCGAATGGCAGTAACTAGAGTTTCGGGCGTCCTCACCATCGTCACATTCTCCGCCTTGGCTCAATTGGCTGCAACATTGGAAGGCGGACTTACAGAAGGTGGAGGAGTTTTGGTTGGGTTGGCGATTGGAGGTACTTTTGCCGCGATAGGACTTGACCTTCTTCGCAGTGGCTCACAACATAATACCGTGGAACGCTGGGGGTTGTTGGAGGTATACGAACCACCCCTACATCCCTCATGCCCCGATCGTGTTTTCACTGAAATCCTCACCACCTGGATGGATCCTGTTCTTCGCGCTCGTTTTGATGCACACATCCAATCCCTTCGCGATGGTTTGCAGCCAGGAAAAGACATCCATTCTGCCATAGAACATCTGTTGCACATGCGTTACTTGGAAGCATTGGGTGAGCTGACTAATCGTCAGGTTCGTCAATCGATGGAATATTATTTCCGCCTCGACCGTGTACCTGAATTGTTTGAAAATGATTGGTTTGATGAAGAGACGTGGGCCAACCTTTTCCTGCACATCAGAGAAAAATGCTCCCCATTCTTCCGTCTACTTTCACGCCTTCAACACGATTTGTCCGATGATCTTGAATCATTACGTGCAGACACTCTTCACTTCGATGTTGATATGCAAAACGTTGTGAGTGGAGCCGGTCATCTATTCGCCTATCTTCACAACAGTGGTGATACTAGCCGAACCATCGTCATCAAAATTCAGACTCCCGATTTCCAACCTCATGAAAGTGCATTTACCTTGACTTTGGAATCCAGTTCAGCCTTCACGGGAATTGATGCACATCTCCCCACACGTTCCAACACGACCGATGATGTTCACGACATATTGGCCAAAATGATGGATCATGGGGAGATGATATGGCAAACTCTTCTTCCTCAACACGATGGTGAATCTACCGTCTCAGTAAGACTTGAAGATACTGATGGGAATTTACTCGGTGGCAAAGTTCTCGCCGTTCAAGTTCGACCCAAACTCCAAGATCGTATTCGTCAGAGGGGTGGAATGGCAGCGATTGGTGCTGGAATCTTTGCAATCCTCTATCGTATTGTACCATGGGTTGCATCACTCGCCGCACTGTGATTTGGGCCCCTTTAGGGCCCAGCGGTCGCTTCAAATGGGGAGGTGGGGTCGGCCGACCATGACGGATGCGACGGAGCAAGATGGCACAGATGCCGACCTTCGTGACCAATTGAAGTCCATGGAGGGCAAACTCCGACGTCTGCGTGACATTCGTCAGCAGCACAATGACGCCGGTAAACGCAATGCAGATTCCCGAAATGCCATTCAGAAGGAGTACAAAAAACTCCGTGAAGAAATTAACCAATTATTGACTGAGAACAAAGAGATTCGCAATAAGGCCAAAGCACACCAAGCAAGGCGTGACGCCATCCAACAACAGATTCGTGAATTAATCGGTCGTTCCAAGAATTCACGGGGGGAAAAAGGAAAGAAATCGCCCATACTTGAATTGAGCGAAATCCAGTCTCAAATCGACAAATTGGATACAACACTTGAGATTACCGGGATGACATTGGATAAAGAGAACAAAATCTTGAAACTCATCAAGAAACATAGCGTTCGCAAGAAAGAATTGGAACCCTTAGTCGAAGAGTCTATGCGAATCAAAATTGATATTGAAAATATCGAGGGTAGCATTCAAGAATTGAAGATTGAGGCAGATTCTGAGCATGCGGCCATGGTAGAATTTCACAAAGAGGCTGACGAATTGTGGGAGACCATTAAGCCACGTTTTGAAGAGCGAGATTTCAAGAAAGCAGAAGGTGATAGGTTGCACGAAGCCTTCGTTGAGTGTCGCAAAGAGGCTGACGAAGTTCATACCCAAGTCGTCGAGATGCTTGAACAAGTCAACCAAATCAGGGACAAACTCAAACAAGAACGACTCGAGGCTCAATCGTGGATTGATGACCACAACGAAGCGGTTCGCAAAGCACTCACAACACCTGATCAGGATGAGATACTTGCTGGAGCGTTGACCGAAGCTCTTCTCGCTGGATCAGCGGTTAGTTTTGGAGGCAGCGAAACCGGAAAAAACGCCAATACTCGCACTGATGGTCGTTCTTCTCGAAAAGCCAACATGCGCCGAGGTGGTGCTGCACGTGGACATCGTGGCCGCACCAAAACCCCCGAAGAATGAAGTGAGTTTCATCACGTGTCCGGGCGCATCCTCAAATAGGCCCAATCATACCCCTCGACATGCCGCAATCTTCAGGCCCGTATCGGTCGTATGACCGTTCGTGGGAAGAAATAGAGCGGATGCTTGTCATTGCCGAAGAGCGTGTCTTTGAATGGCAGGATTGGTTTGAAACATGCCGGGAGGATGGCGACAGAGAGGGCATGAAAGAGGCAGCCCGCAATTACAAGGCACTCCAAGGTGTTGTCAAATGCCTCAAATGGGTGCTTGGAGAAGAAGGTGTACCCAACCCCTTGGAATAATCACAAACCACGCTGATCCATTCGAACGTCTAGGGTGTCGATTTCCAATCCATCCATGGCCCGTCCAGCCATCATCGCACAAGCCTCTGCAATTTTTGCTGCATCCTCAAAGTGATGGGTTGCCATGACGATTGCTTCTGCTGTTGTCACAGGATTTTCGGACTTGAAAATCCCCGAACCGACAAAGACACCATCCATCCGATGACGCATGAGTAGGGCAGCATCAGCGGGGGTTGCGATTCCCCCTGCAGAGAATGTGACTACTGGTAATCGTCCCATTTCGCGAACCTCGCCGAGAACCTCAAGCACGCTGGCGTGAACATCATTGAGAGAACCAAATGGCGTATCGACAATATTCAGCGTGTGCTCGGATGCTGCCTCTAATCGACGGAAACCATTGCTGATGGTCGCTGCAATCGTCTCAAATTCTTGTGATGTAGATCTCTGAACGAGGTCAATCTCTGCCGCCACAACACGGGCGTGTTGTACTGCAGCAACCACATTCCCCGTCCCTGCTTCGCCTTTTGTTCGAATCATTGCAGCTCCTTCGACAACTCGGCGAACTGCCTCGCCCAGGTTTGTACAACCACAAACGAATGGAATCGTAAATTCATTCTTTGCGATGTGATAGAAAGGATCTGCTGGAGTCAACACTTCGGATTCATCGACCATATCCACACCGAGAGCCTCCAGTACTCTTGCCTCTTCGTCATGTCCAATACGTGCCTTTGCCATGACCGGAATCGTCGTCGTTTCGATAATTCCATTGATGAGATCGGGGTGACTCATCCGCGCGACCCCGCCATCTGCACGAATATCGGCTGGGACTCTCTCTAGAGCCATGACACTGGTCGCACCTGCATCCTCAGCGATGTGTGCCTGTTCAGGCGTGACGACATCCATGATGACGCCCCCTTCCTGCATTTTGGCAAAGCCTCGCTTGAGTAATTCAGTGCCCTTGCGCATATGGGTAAGGTCGATGGACATACGATTCAATCCGTCGATAGATAACGCACATTAGAACCTTCGTCAGAGACCTAGTCGTCGGCTAGAATGGGTGAATCACCCTCTGCGATTGGTGTATCTAGACATTCTTTCTCATTCCGTTCAATCCATTCCTCTTGATCGGCGGGAACGTCGGTGTCTGCGAAAATGGCCTCAACTGGACATTCTGGAATACATGCGCCGCAATCAATGCATTCATCGGGGTCAATCACGAGGTATGTGGGGAGTTCCCGAAAAGCTTCCACAGGGCAAACTGCCACACAATCTTGGTACTTGTGATTGATGCATGCTGATGTAACGACGTGAGTCATGCTACATCGTGGATGTCATTCCAATATGAATCCTTGGAATCGAAACTTACTGAATCCACTCATTTCGAGTCATTCGATGGGGGATTGGGCAATCCCAATTTCGTAGCCCGATTAGCCGATGCTTCCAACATTTTTATGGCATTATTCAGGGAATCTTGTCCAGGATAAACTTCCAGTTTAATTCGTCCTTTGACTTGTTCTTCCGCACCCTCCGATAATTCTATAGAGCCGCGAACTAATGAAGATAAACTCAAACGTATATGGAGGGTATTCCCGTCATCAATCCGATCAACTAAATTATCGGATTGTGCGATTTGGTCCAAGAATTGTGGCCCCAGGTGAGCGATACTTTCTCTGGCGGCCTTTTTTCGATGGATTTGTACCCGCAGCATAGTCATCCGTACACCATGATAGGATTTGATTTTCTCACGAGAAATTTCCGCTTCTCCGCCGGTAAGCCAGTTCAGGGCAGCCACAATGGCCTCTGTGGAAGCTACACCACTGGACGTGGCATACCATGTTACATTGTGCACAGACACAATCCTTCCGTGGTGAACCCAGCCTATGACCCCTACGGGGTCCAAGCATGGCGTTCAAATACTCGGGGCAGGTCGGCGGCTCGCTAGTGGGGTAGCCCCCGCGACAATCAGGAGATGAACAATCATGGCCACAAAGGGTGCATCATCACGAGCAGCAGCTCGAAAACAGAAAGACAAATGGAAGGCCAAGCGATGGTACACCATCCGGGCCCCTCGACAACCTTGGCATTTCAAGGTCATCGGCGAAACCCTTGGCGAAGAAGACGAACTCCTGATTGGTCGCATGTATGAAATCACACAGCAAGAAGTCGATGGCGACTTCAGCAAGATGCATGTAAAACTCAAGTTCCGCGTGGCCGAAATCATTGGTCAAGATGCAGTCACTGAATTTGTAGGACATGAAGTCCTCAAGGATCACGTACGACGTCAGGTTCGTCGATATCGTGGCAAAGTCGATGATGTCATCGATGCGATTACTGAAGATGGCTATTATGTGCGAATCAAACCGTTCTTGATTACTCAAGGCCGAGTTAAGACCAGCCAGAAGAAAGGTATTCGAGACGCATGTCGCGATGTCATTCTTCAAGCGGCTGCCAGAAACACTTGGATCGCTCTACAGAAACAGATTTTATCTGGTGAACTTGAACAATCCGTTGAGGCGGCTGCACGCAAGATTGCATCTGTGAAAATTGTCTTTATCCGGAAGAGCCAACTCGTCCAAGAAGGTGTGGTTGTTGAAGATGGGCCGACACTCGATGATATCCTGGATAATGAGTCCAAAGCATCGGCTGCGAAGAAGGCCGCATTGGATGCCGCCATGGATGATGACGATTCTGATGATAATGCCCCCGATGTTCTCGCGGCAGCCGAAGCCTCTGCAGATGATGCAGAAGAGGCAACTGAAGAAGTTCAAGAAGAAGCCGCTGAATCTACTGAAGATGCACCAGATTATGCATCGTTGAAGGTTGCTGAACTGAAGGGACTTCTGAAGGACGCTGGCAAGCCAGTCTCAGGCAAGAAGGCCGAGTTGATCGCCCGCTTACAGGAGTAGGTGAGGCCGCATGGCCCGCATAACAGTCCTTTGCGGCACTGGGATGACTGAGTTGGCTACATCGACCGAAGGGGCCACCGTTGAGACGTTCCGTTCGGATACCCCCTGGGGAGAAGTTCCGTGCACCCTCGTCAGAGTTGGAGGGCATGAGATTCTATTTATTTACAGACATCACAATCCAGATGGAAACGTGAATCCACCTCACAGCATTGAGCATCGGGCCAATATTCATGCGGCGGCATCATTCGAACCCTCTGTGATGGTTAGCGTTTGGAGTGTTGGTACAATGGATTCAGATTTCCCACCAGGTGTTGTTGGCGTAGCGGGCGATTTACTCGACATCTCCGGAACGATTTGGACATTCCATGATGACTCAGCCGTTCATGTCAATCGTACAGAAATGTTTGACCGCACATTGTCTGGCATCGCCGCCGAGGTACTCAAATCGCAAGATGGTGCTGGACCTAATGCCTACAAGCAGGTGGTAGCCCAAGCCAGTGGCCCACAATTTGAGAGTCGAGCCGATGTCGAAGCTTTTCATCGATTGGGGGCGACTTGTGCCAACATGACGATTGGAGGAGAGGCACGATGTATATCGGAAAAACCTCAATCCCACGTAGGCCTACTTCTATCGAGCAATTGGGCGGCCGGAAAAGATCCAGAAGATTCCCTCGCCCCAGTGAATCATCACACTGTGGAAAACCTAGCAGCATCCATGCGCGCGCGCGTTTGGAACGTGATCATGGCGATTGCATCCTCACAGTAGGTTCATCGGCCTCAGTGCCAGTCCTCTCGATATGACAAGGCCGATAAGTGTGGATGAATGGGTAGATATCGAGGCTTCACAACAGCCCGATGGTTCTTGGCAGACGATGATGGGGCGTGTTGCACAATTCCATCACAAGCATGATTTTGCTAGCCCCGAAAACAATGGACATGACATGGGTTATCGTTTGGCTCTGGTCATCGAAGAATTGGGGGAATTGTCCGCAGCCATCACCAAAGGAAAACCCAAGGAAGAGGCTGCCGAAGAATTGGCGGACGTATTCATCCTGATGCTTGGAAACGCGCTAGCTATGAAGGTCGATCTTGAGGAGGAGTTCCACAAGAAGATGGATCGCATAATGCAGAGGCCCTCAAAACGTGGCGGCATGGGCATCCGAGTCACTGAATACACCGGTTCGTGACTAAGATTAATGGATATTCAATATCCGTTTCAATGGGTTGAGCAAAATACATCCTGATGTCAATTTATAAATGTACCATTTTGATAATCCAGAAATGCCTGTTGAATTTCGTCTCTAGTATTCATCACGAATGGACCATGGCGCGCAATTGGCTCATTTAATTCGGGTCCTGCTAAAATCAGAAATTCAGAGGGCATATTGGATTGAATAACAATTCCCCTACCTTCTGATAAGAGTGCCAATTCACCATCTTTGACGACCTTGTTTTGGACAATGATTTCACCTCCAAAGACATATATCATCGCATTCAATGAATCATCAATTTCCTTTTCAAGATTAGATTTTTCATCCATTTTCACATGGACATACTCGATTGGAACCATTGTATCAATGGATGATTGTAATCCCAAGCATTCACCTGCAACCACACGAACCCAAACCCCATCTTTCTCTGTGGTTGGGGATTTCTCTGCAGGAATTTCTTGATAACGTGGTTGCATCATCTTGTGCTTTGCAGGAAGGTTAATCCAAATTTGAAAACCATGCATTCTGCCTCCAGTTTTTTGGAAATCTACGTGCGGTTCTTCGGAATGAATGATCCCTCTGCCGGCAGTCATCCATTGAACATCTCCTGGGCATAATTCACCTTTGTTTCCCGCACTATCTTCATGCTGCATTTTTCCATCTAGCAAATATGTGACAGTTTCAAATCCTCGATGTGGATGCCATGGAGCTCCTATTGCTTCACCTGGACCGGTAATGTTTGGCCCCATTTCATCCAGTAGCAAAAAAGGGCTCATGAGCCTCCCCATCGCAACCGGTCTACGGACTTTGAATCCCCCGCCCTCAAGAACGGTATGAGTGGGGATGATGTGGTTTACACTACGCATGACAATATCTCCAACAAAACATTCGAATAAGCACTTGTATTTGGGTTAGATAGTATCGAATCTGAGAGTTACCATCTAGATTGTTTCAGAGGATTCCATGCGATTACGATTTATTCCATATTGAGTATGTGGTCGCGAAGGCATTGTCACCATCCCCCTCCAATTTCTCAACCACCGTTTCTGACCAACCATTCCTATCCCATTCGGGGAACTTGACATCACCCGAACCCAAAGTGTGCACAGTGGTGACATGAATCTCTTCGATTTGATCCAAAAACATCGCATATATTTGAGCGCCACCAATAACCCAACATTCGTCACAAGCCTCAGCATAGGCGATTTCTATGGCTCGACCCGGATACAAGGCAACACCTGCATCCGCATGAGACCACCCCGTATCACGAGACATCACGATGTTGACTCGTTCGGGTAGTGGTCGGAACGAATCAGGAAGCGAGTCCCAGGTCTTTCTACCCATGATGACCGCATTGTAACCATCCGCTTCTGTCAGTGACTTGAAACGAGCTATGTCCGATTTTAATCTCCAAGGTAAATCCCCTTGGTTGCCGATGCAACCGTCCTCATCCATCGCGACAATCATTGCAATCTTCATCCAGACACCTCAGACACTGATGGAAGCGGCGATGTGCGGGTGGTGCTCATAGCCCTCAATAGCGATGTGCTCGCCAGTGAATTCGTCGATATCAATGATGCTTGAATCCAGTTTCAATGCGGGTAAACCCATGGGCTCACGAGACACTTGTTGCCTGGCTTGTTCCAGATGATTGAGATAGAGATGCGCATCACCAATCGTGTGGATGAACTCACCGACTCCTAATCCACAGACTTGTGCCATCAGGTGGGTGAGCAAGGCATACGAAGCGATGTTGAAGGGCACGCCGAGGAACACATCCGCACTACGCTGATAGAGTTGGCAAGACAATTTCCCGTCAGCCACATAGAACTGGAAGAAGGCGTGGCACGGCATCAATGCCATGTCATCCAGTTCACCCACATTCCAAGCACTGACGAGAATTCGACGGCTAGATGGATTGGTCTTGATGAGTTCAATTGCCTCAGAAATTTGGTCGATGATCCGCCCGTCCTTGGTTTCCCATTTTCTCCATTGCTTCCCATAAACTGGCCCTAGATTTCCTTCCTCATCGGCCCATTCATTCCATATTCTAACCTTGTTCTCCTGTAGGTAACGGACATTGGTATCTCCTGAAAGGAACCAGAGTAATTCATGGATGATGCTTGGCCAATGCAACTTCTTGGTAGTCACAGCAGGGAATCCTTGGCTGAGATCGAATCTCATCTGATGGCCGAAAACGGACAATGTACCAGTCCCCGTCCGGTCACCGCGTTCCACTCCCTCGTCGAGGATGCGCCGTAGGAGGTCGAGATAGGTCTGCATTGGAACGAGCGCTCCTAATCGCGACGGTTCTTGAAGAATACCCGCACCCTTTCAGGGTGCGCCGAGGGCTCCAAGGGTCGCAATCACCTGATTAGTAAATTTGCGGTACAGTTTACCCATTGCATCTCGCCTCTGTTCTTTATTAGATTCGATGATGGTGCGAATGCTTGCCTCATCCTGTGCACCACCAAGTGGATGAACAATCCACTCGTTCCAAGTGATTCCTTCTCCAAAGGTGACATTAACACGCTTTCCAAAGCGGATTATTTTTTCCCCTGGGGCCATGATTTCACGAGCACCTATGATGGCCGCTGGATGTATGGGGGCATCGGGGTGACTGGCAGCCAATCGAGCCACGCCAGTTTTGCCTTCGGATAGGAATGGTCCTTCTTCACGGCGTGAACGGGTTCCTTCTGGAAATATCCCCATGACCAATCCTGCCTTGAGAATATCCGAACCACGGCTAAGTGCATCGGCAGCCCCCGATTCTCGATACGTTCGAATTTGTCCAGTAGAGTTCATGACAAATGCAGTAAAGAATTTGTTAAAATGAGAATCTTTTGCGAGGTAATGTGTTTTTCGTCGAGCACCAGCGATGACAGCGAATGGATCGATGTGAGATGTGTGATTTGCTGCTAGAATCATCGGGCCCTTTCGGGGGAGCCGATGGACTCCTCTGTATCGAATTCTAAACATGGTTCGTATCAAGACTGGAATGGTGGAAAGCAAGACAGTGTAGAACGGTGATTTGGGCAATGGGATGTCCATTCCGTGGATTCTACAGACTTCACGCAGATCATCCAGAGTCTTCTCGCTGACCCTCGTCATGGGGGACTGTCGGCCTAAACCACTCTTGATGATTGCCTATTCATCAGTGGTTAAGGTCAAGAAATGCGGCCACACGGATGTATTCCGTGAGAGCCGCCGTATTCATGTTGAGCATCCTTCTTTTGCCCTTGGCTCTGCCCGGTGCTGTGGCTTGGCGCGCCGATGGTTGGTTGACCCAAGAGGTAGTGGGTGGCGAACGGCTTGCACTTGGTGATGAGTTTGGATGTCACGGCATCCCGAACAAAGATGTACACGAGGATCTAAGCGTCATAACAGAATGTAATGAATATCTCACATCTCAAATCAATGCATCCAAATGGGGCACACAACCCCTTTCATTCGGCCTGTCAACATCAGCACTCGATTCTAGCCAACACAATGCAATGTATGATGCCGGATTCCGCATTATCGGCGACCATCTCGCAGCAGAAATGGATTATCCACTATGGGCGATAGAACGCAGTGGTGGCAGTCTTGAACAGAATGTCGCCTCAATCCCTGAGATTGAACAAGCCATCGAAGAGAATGGATATGCAAGCCTGTACTGGGAAGCACAGATTGAGGACCTGAACGTTCGCCGGGACCGAGATGTCCTTGAATGGATAGAATCTCAGGATTATTGGTTCACAACTTGGGGTGAATGGTACTCATCTTCTCATTCGGCCATTGAATCAGTTCGGACCAATCAATCAATCACGCTGAAGGGAAGCGCTGCGCCCAATGGTGCATGGGATGTCCCCGGAACCACACATCTCTCGCTCGATGGCGGCCAAATCACGAGCATCGAGCGAATCGATGATGGACAACTTTCCGAACTGACCGTGTCCGACCATCACTTGAAGACCGGCTATCGAATCATGAATGATTCTAGTGTGGCCCTGACAATCGAAGAAGGAGCAATTGTCAGAGTTTCATGGCAAGGAGAAGATGCCGAAGTCAATTTCGGTGAGGGTGCATTCAACAATCTCACGCCCTTCATGGCAGTGGGCCACCACACCACAGACCTGTTTGAGTGGAGCTCACCCTTCCAGCATTCACCGTTGAGATTTACTTGGTTGATTGAGCCGCAGCCCGACATCGAGCCTTCATGGATTCTGCCCGTGGTTGCATTCCTAATCATTCTAGTCGTACCTGCAGCGGTTCGATACACACTCAAGCACGATCGTGATATGCATCATTCTTCAGAAGAGGAATGAATTTCAACTCCGGCATGACGCAGGGCATTCACTAACCTGCCCAGAAGTTCTGGGTTCTCCCCCAGACGTTCAGGGGGCATCACTCCTGATTCAGGAATCAAACCCTCCGCCAGCATCTCGGCAACTTCGACTGTGACGAGTCCTGTTGTTCGCGCCATGGATGACCAACCTGCCTTCCCTTCGTCGATGACATCCCATCTCTGCGTTTCACGGCCATGCCTCACTTCGACAGCCAACCATGTGAATTCGGGACGATGTGGATCGAACGTCCAAGCTTCAATCAAATCTTCTTCAGAGTCATCCCCATCCAAATAACGCTGGATATGACCTGGCCATCGAACCGTGTATTCAACCAACTCTTCACTATCGATTGTATCGAGGAGTGATCGAACTCCATCGGTTAGGAACGCCTCCATCTGGCCATAACCAGGAACTGTGACTGCATGCCGCTCGGAAAGGGCGGACTCTGTTCTTAATTCACCTCCCCTCTTAATTCTCGCAGGACGAGTGTATTCCTCAATCACATCGGATGGGGAAAACGGAGCCATGTATGACCATTCTCCATCCGGTTCCTGTGGATTTCCCCCTACCCATATTCTAGCGCTGTCCGGAGGTCCACTTTCCATTTGTGCCCCCATTAGCAGAGCATTGGATAATCCTGGTGCTATTCCAACGTCATAGATCATTCGAGAACCTGTTTCCTTAGCCAATTCATCATACATTCTAGGGTCTTCTGCAGTGAAAGCCAAATCTGCCACAGAAGTCCCTTCTATAGACAATAAATGTACTCTAACGTCATGGCCAATCCGACCTGGTAGACAATTGACAACAACATCGAATCCAGAAACAGTTTCAGAGATTGTCTCAGAGTTTACAAATGATTGAACGCAATTGATTCCGATCGGTATATTTTGCAGAGGTTCTGCATCAATCACCATGACCTGATGGCTTCGTTCGTGCAATGTGCAAGCGACGAATTTCCCGACTAGCCCACCACCTAGCACACAGATGCGGGCCATGAACCGGCGTGGGCGATGTACACGTCAAACCATCGGCCATAGGCCGAAGTTCACCCGACGCCTTGATAGCCGCCTTGATTTCGGCGTAGCCGATGGTAGACATCGACCCTTGGTCAAGCGACGTCTCTACAGACTATGACCGCATCATCCAGAAGTTCGGCTTGGATTCCGTTTCCCTGTCAGACATACCGAATCCATCGTTGCATCATCGCCGTGACATCATCTTCGCTCACCGTGATCTCGGCAACATCCTCCAGGCTCACTCCCAAGGAGACCCCTTCGGGGTCATGACCGGCCTAATGCCGAGTGGGCAGATGCATCTGGGGCACAAGATGGTCATCGACCAGGTTCGCTGGTTTCAGGAGCAAGGTGCAGATGTCACCATCGCTGTGGCAGATCTTGAGGCGAATGCAACACGAGGATTCAGTTTGTCTGAGTGCCGAAAGGTCGCAATGGAGGAATATATCGCCAATTATGTTGCCATGGGGCTAGACCCAGCTCGAACGAACATATACTTCCAGAGCATGCGTCCAATCGTTCAGCGCATGGGCTTTACACTCGGGAAGCGCACCAACCTATCTGAGTTTGAGGCCATCTACGGATTCCAAGGAGATACGAACCTCGCCCATGTTCAAGCCCCACTTGTCCAAGCCGGCGATATCCTCCACCCTCAATTGGATGAATATGGCGGATTGCGGCCAATTGTCGTCCCCGTCGGTGTGGACCAAGACCCCCATCTTCGATTGTGCAGGGGATTGGCAGGAAAGACAAACTGGTTCAATGTCAACGATCGAAAGAACGGAGGCATCCGAATCACCGTCTCGGTCATGGATGAGAATCAGAACATCGTTGCGGGTGACAAGGCAACTACCCACTCAGTATTCACCAAAATTGTTGATGTTCTGAAGGCACTCGGATATGGCGACATCGTGGCAGATGCAAATCACGGCATCGTCGACCTTCCTGCCGCGACTCCAAAGGACAGATATCCCATTCGAATGTCTCTCCTCGCCTTAGAGAGAAGCATGGGTGGCTCGGGGTTGTTGCAGCCGAGCAGTACCTACCACCGCTTCGCCGTTGGGATGACCGGTGGCAAGATGTCCTCTTCAATGCCTGAGACCACCATCTTCCTCACCGAGGATCTCAAGGTCATGGAGAAGAAGTTCAAGCGCTCATTCTCTGGCGGCCAATCCACTGTTGAGGAGCACCGCAGAATCGGCGGCAATCCCGATGTCGACGTGGCCTTCCAATATCTCAAATTCTTCTTTGAAGAAGACGATGTAGTATTGGAGGAAATCCGCAAGGGTTACGTTTCGGGCGACATCCTAAGTGGTGAACTGAAGATGATGACCGTCGAGAAGGCCGCTGCGTGGTTGACCGATTTGGCCGAAATGCGTGATCAGAATGCACATCTGGTGGCAGAGTTCCTCGCAGACGATTCTCGTTGATGTCACGGCTCTGAGGTTGGATCCCATCCTGAGATGTAACCGCAGTCCATTGCTTCTATGACATCGATTTCATTTGAGATGTCAATATCTAGTGAGGCTAAGTTCTCGGTAATCCTCTCAGCACGGCTCGATTTGGGAATCGTGATACACCCAAGGTCGTGACAGAATTTAATGGCCACTTGTGCAGGGGTGCAACCTAATCTGGCCGCCACTTCGATGAGTTCTGGTTCACCCAATTTGTGCCCTCGAGCCAGTGGTGAGTAGGCCATGACTTTCGCACCGACCGTTTCAGTGGCCGCACGAAGTTCAGGGCGTTGCAACCACGGATTGATCTCGATTTGGTTGACGGAAGGCAGGTAGGTCGCATATTCTCGCATTGCATCTAGGTGATGGGCTCCATAATTTGAGACACCGATGGCTTTGACCCACCCCTGCTCAAGACAGTGCTCCATACCTTTCCAGACTGGCTCACGATGATCTGTATCCTCTGGGGGGGCATGGATGAGGTACAGGTCGATGTAATCAGTATCGAGATTTTCCAGAGATTTCTGACAGTGTTCGAGAACCTCTTCAAATCCTGTCGCGTGCATTCGACGAAGTTTGGTGGTGATGAAGACCTCATCTCGATTGACTCCTGCTTCCTTCAACGCATCCCCTACTTCATGTTCGTTCCCGTACGCGCGCGCAGTGTCAATATGCGTGTACCCAGCTGCCAATGCCGCCAGACAGGCAGATTTGCATTCACCGGGTTCTGACATCAGAAAGACCCCGAGTCCAAATGATGGGATTTCAGAGGGAAAGGATTCTCCACCATCGGGTGAACGGTGACTGATGCGCATACGCGCAGGCGGACGCTGTCGCTTCTTGAACCTACAGCAGTGTCATGAAGAAATATTTCGTCACCCAAACAATCAACATAGCTGTCATCGTAACGGCCAGAACCACCTTTCCTATTCTCCGTGTGCGCTCGCTTTTGGCTTCGTAGACAGCCGCCTCCTCTTCACTCAAAGGCTCGATTTCCCACGGCTCCATGACGTTGCGAAGGGGAGGCAGGCTTCAAGTCCGTCGGGCCATCGCAGGTATGATGGACATAGCGCGCGCGAAGCCACACCCTCCTCGCCCTTCAGCATCTGTCATGCTACGACGCGGCGATGAGATTCTGGTCTGCCATCGTGTATCTTCAGTTCCTGCTTTCCCCGATTACTGGTCCTTTCCCGGTGGTGGCGTTAGTCGCATCGACCGTGGCCCCTTGTTCGCATTGTGCCGCGAGATGGCCGAGGAGATCGGTCTGACGCCGCAGTTGACCCATATCGATGCGGGTCTCCGATTTGAAATCCTCTCCGACAAGACCGCATTCGTCGCCGCGGTCGACGATGGGCGCATCACGATTCCAATTGAGGCATTCCATGTCATCTCGGAACGGACAACACCACCGCTAGCGCCGTTGCGCTTCCACAATCACTTCTTCACGGCGAAGTGCGAGGTCGACCCAATTCTGGAAAAGGGGAAACGTGTCGAATTCGATGCCTATCGCTGGGCCACACCTGCGCAGTTGCTAGAGGAATGGTTGAACCATGAGATCAAGATTCCACCCCCCATCATCATGCTGCTTCGAGATATTGCCGACAAGGATCTCGAGGAAGCGATACTGGTTCTAGCGAAGGACCCACCCTCGAATAACAGCAGAATTGAGTTCGCACCCGGCGTCGAATGTGTTCCGATTCCGACGAACACTCTGCCTCCCGCCACCCATACGAATTGCTACGTTCTCGGCGTGCCTGGCGGACCTAGAGTTATCATCGACCCGGCGGCGAAATGCGTTGAAGGTCTCAGAATTATGGAAGAGAAGGTGAACGACATCCATGAATCCGGAAGTGAGATTCTAGCGACGATTTTCACCCATCGTCACTTAGACCATATCGGTGACTTGAAAGCTATTTCAGAGATGTACACTGCTCCAATATGGGCGACTGTGGAGACCCTAGAAGCAATACCTGCTTGTGAGAAGGACTCCGTGCTGAAAGAAGGTGATTCATTCCAGTTGGACGATGTAACTTGGTCAGTCATTGAAACGCCAGGCCACTGTCCCGGACAAATATGCCTAGTCTCCGAAGCCGGCATCGTTTCTGCTGACAATGCAGTCCAAGTGGGCACTATTCTTGTTCCGAGTGGTGAGGGGGACATGACTGCATACATCGAAGGTTTGCACCGTCTTCGCGACTTAGATGCCAACTTGCTGTTCCCGGGGCACGGGCCGATGGTGGCCAATCCGACCATGTTGCTAACCCACTACATTTCACACCGCGAAAAGCGACATGAAGCCGTTTTCAATGCTTGGCAAAATGGTCTGCGCGAAATTGAGGAATTGAGCCATGCAGCCTACGCCGATACGCCCGATGCCCATCCATTGCTGAAGATTGATCAAACGATGAGCCATCTGGATGCCCTGCGCAATGAAGGCCGGATATAGGTGAAGATTCAAACACGCTGAACATGTGCCGGTGCTTAGGAGTGTGAATCTGATGAACACCACTGAAGTTGCCACCCTCCTAGACAACCCTGATTGTCAAATTGAAGCCAGACATATTTCTGCTGCAGATGGTGTTGACCTCATGGTCTACTCATTCAAGCCAAATCAACCGAGTACATCTCGCCCTGTCGTGTTCATACCTGGATGGACCAGTGTCATGGAGGGGTGGGCACCCTTGCTTTCCGCTTGGGGGGAAAAACGTGAGATTCACTACATTGAGACGCGAGAAAAGCGATCTGCGAAGATTGCTGGAAAGTTACGTGTGCAGGATTTTGCAATGATTAACCATGTCGAGGACCTGAAAACCGTAGTTGATGCCCTCAATCTTGATTCCAATGTCCTCTGGTTTGGCTCCTCACTGGGAGCCACGGTCATTCTGCATGGCATGATGGATGGTTTATTGGAAGGGGAAGCCGCATTCTTGATTGCCCCCAATACCAAGTTCCGATTCGCTACATGGATGCTACCAGTAATCGCCGCCCCATGGTGGTGCTACCCTCCATTGATCCGAATACTAGGATTGCCTTATCTGAAATGGCGATTGAAGGAGCCCAAACAATACATTCGATACAGACGGACATTGACCCAAGCACATCTATTGCGCCTAAAGCGCAGTGTTAAGGCAAATCGACGCTACGACCTTCCTGAAAATCTGGATAGTATCCATGCGCCCGTCGCCATTTGTGTCGCCGCCTCAGATACCTTACACACGGGGGATGATTCTCTCGGAATTGCCAATTCATTACTCAATGGCTGCATCGTAGAGGTGCCGAGCAATCAATACGCACACGAGCCTGAAGTCATCGCAGATATCGATGCATGGGAAGAGAATGCATCCGGCCAGTGATGCTAATAGCCAATTCCACATCGCAATCAACATGAGCGCAACCGTAATGTTTCTGATAGTGGCTTCGGTCATGGTCATTCTTCTGATTCTTCTATGGCTCTATGGTGCATACAACAGAATGGTCGACCTTGAGGAAGAAACAAAAAATCAATGGCAGAATCTGGAAACACAAATTGGCGTGAAGGACCAGAAAATTGCTCTCGTAGAGGAACATGATCTTGCACAGATTGGGTTGGAGAGCCACGTCTATGAAATGATTGTTGAAGCGCGCAAAATGTTCGCTCAAGGTAAGAGTTCTGGAGATCGTTCTGCGATGGGACAAGCATCTGGGATGATGGATAATCTCCTACCCAGGGCACTCGGGTTTGCTGAAGACAATCCTCAATTGACATCTCATCATGTGCTGGTAGAAGGCCTCCAACAAGGTGTGCAAGCGGTCTCGAAGATGGCCAGTGAAGTTGAGGAATTTAATCAATCTGCAAAGAATTACAATACTTTCATTCGGATGTTCCCTGCTATTCTTGTTGCGAAAATGATGGGCTTCCTTCCAGCTGAATACTTTGACGAGTACTCTAGAGAAGAAGTCAGTGATATGTTTCGTCGCAAAGCCTCATTGGGCAGTTTTGTGGAATCAAAGCGATCTGAAGCCGACGAGAAGACTGAGGTTATCCAAGATGAAATTCAAGCCATCGAAGCCGAAACAGAACTGCTTGAGGCCAAGGCCCGTCTTGCGGCCCTCAAAGAGTCCTTGGAAGAATAATCCTCAGGATATTGCAATCATCACCATGCCGGCCAAAACGAGCATGATGAGTGCACCCATTCGGCTTAAGAACGAGGTTTTCGGTTTTAGAACAGAGAATTCAGTCCCCTTCCGTAGTTTGGCCGTCCTTCTTACAGCATCCTCTCCAACCGCATACATCGTGTGATGGATTCTTGATGCATTTTCGGCAATCACCCCTTTGGGGATATCATCAGGGGGCATTGATTTGATTCGTGCCATCACATAAACAGGATCACCGAATCCCAAAGCACGCAGATACCATTCGTGCCGTCTAACATCGCCGTCTGTATAGAGGGGGTTTCCACCAACCTTTCCGCGCTTCTCCCGCCTCCAGATGGTGTCTCCAATGTGCATATTATCCTCGAATGATTCCAAATCGACGAAAACACCGCCGGTTCCATCATGAAGCATGAACCTCTCATCGACGTGCGAATCTCCACGAATATACTCCCAATTGCATACCGTTCGTGTTTTCCATGTTTCGCTCTGTGAATCATAGTATCGCTCTTTTACACATTTGTAGACGCGATAGGTCCACGACCAAGCGACCAGGCCGCGGAATGTCCAATCACCATCCCGGCAACCATCGACATGAACAATTGGTGGTGGCACCAATGTGGCAGGGCGCACCTGACCGACTAGTTCGGTATGTCCTTCATCGAGATATTTGACGATCGAGGTTACAGTATCCCATGCTTCAATAACTCCTTTGTTGACCCATTGGGATACAATCGAACCTAAAACACCGAACACGACTAAGGCCATGGCAAAGGGTGCGGCGCCCTCCCTTTCCTCGCTGGGGAATCCAAGGAACATTCCCATGATGAACATGACTGCAAAAGCGTGTAAAAATAATCTCGAAGTAATCATCGGTGGAGTCGTATTAAACAATCTTCTGTGTCTATTATGTCGAGGGTGTTCAGCGAAGATCATTTCTTGCGCATTTAGCATATCTCTCCGCCTCAGCAATTTCTTCATTTGTGCGGAGACCTCACTCTCACTGTCGAATAGCAACTCTTCGCCGGCACACATCTCACATTTTTGCCCATCAACCTTACCACTCCCTCCACAGTCATCACATTCCACCTCCTGACCATCATAATAGACGGCCCATTGTTTGCCAATTTTCTTGAAACTGATTTCAGGGCCATCCATTTCAAACCGAGAGAGTGGATCAGGCAACCATTCACCAAATTTCTCATTCCAAACAGGTCGATCTAGATGCCATTGCGAGGAGTTCATTGGTGGAATGGGATCAATAGACCAATTGTCAGATGGGTCAGGGACACATTTCTTCAGCATGAGGGCGAACGGGTTAGGGGAGGCAAAACCCATGATGACGAGTCCGATGATGACCAAAGGAAATCCGTCGATTTGGAACGCGACCAGACTCGTGATGAGGCCGTATCCCATACTCAGGCAACCTAGGCCCCAGAACATCCAACTCCAGATTCCTTGCGGCCACGTCCAACAGAAATTATAGGGCAGGAGGGATTTACCAAAGCGTTTCTCTTCCTCGGCGTCATCGCCCTTGAAGAGATCCTCAAAAAGCCCTCCTGAATCTTCGGATACTTCGGGAATCACGACATCACTCATGCGACCCCAAATCGAGTCAATCCTTGAACGTCACCTACGGTGACAGTTCAAATTCATCATCATCACTGGTGAATGGGTCATCCCAATCCCCAGAAACCTCACTCAATCTGAAGTGACCATACAATCGCTCAATCGTACCATATGGCCATTCTCCTCGTTGAGCATCATATCGTTTGATGAGGTCGGGTCCATTGCCTCCATGGAACCAGAGGGGTACATCCAATCGTCGGAACAGTCCTTCGTTAAAACCGCCGAATGCGTGTAGTCTAGGTACACCATACAGGTCTGCAACCCAATCGTGGTTTTTCCCTCCATCTTCGCCGGGTTGCTGGGGTTCACATGCTTCGATAATCAAGTCAATCAATCGATTGAAGGCGGCATCAACACCACCTTCGTCAATCTCCATCTCAATTTCAGGCAGTATTCCGAGAGGATCGGTTTGCCCCGTCAGATGTTGAAGCCAGACCATGTGGGACAATGCCTTGAATGCCTTCTCATCCATTGCTGCCTGTTCCCAAAGAGCCCATGGCCCCCTGGAGCCATCGAGAGGTTGTGGAAGAATCCCGTATCGAAGGAAGGCCTCACGAAGCCCACCTAATCGGGTTGGATCTCGAGCGACATGTGCATTGGCGAGAGCTTCTTCGATGGCGAACCACCATTGTGGTGCATTCCTTGCATCATGCAGTTTTTCACAACATTCTTTATTTTCAGCACGTAAATCAGGCAGAGGTTGGCCTGCAGCGTATAATCGCATCATGTGGAGACTGACCTGCGCATCGACACAGTGGTGAAAGAAACAGTGATCGAATCCAAAGATGAATGCAAGATCAAGTGACAATGTCGGTGCATTCGCGACACCATCTCGTTCCATAGCGGTGGCAATCCCCGCAGCCCACTCGACCAGCGCGTCTGCATTAACATGAATTCCCCAATCGGGGTCGACCTCAGGGGAATCGGTTCCAGAGCGTAACAAATCGCGATACCAGAACATGGCTAGTGCCTCGTCATTTTCTCCTCCAACATCAGTGCCCGGTGAATGACTACGCTCCGGTCTATTCAAGTCGGCAAGGCCACCACCAGTCGGTTCCATCTGACGCACGAACTAATGCTGGACGCCGTATGTGATAAGCGATTGGCTCAAGAAGAGGCAGTCGTCGGCTTAGCCTGAGGGCGTACCATGCGTGATCAGATGTCATCATTCGATATCGCAAGGATGGTCCTTGATATTGATGCTCTCGCGGGCGCGCGTTGCAGGAAGGTGTATCAGCCCCATTATGAGCAAGTGGTCTTGCGTTTGAATCCCAAAGAGGTGTCCAAACGAGACCTAGTCATCGTTCGCGGTCAACGTACCTATTTCAGTCAGCGCGACCGCCCGATGCCTACTCATCCACCACAATTTGCCATGCTTCTACGCAAGCATTTGTCC
>JAPYUB010000007.1 GCA_029942125.1 Candidatus Thalassarchaeaceae archaeon
GTGCAATGCACCAGTTGGCGAAGGGGCCATGAACCCCCGGTCGCCCCTACGGGGCGAATCCGATGACGCCAGGCCCTTATCGCCATCTCGAGTATCTGCCTGAACCAGAAGATCCGAGAATGCTCACCGCCATCGATCCAGATGCACCCGGTTATCCACCTGAGGCCTACGGGGCAACTCCTGAACAGGCTGAGGCATGGAGGGTGGCAACCAATGAGAATCACCGTCGGGACCGCCCCAAGCCTTGGGGTTTCGTCATTGCGTTGTGCCTCATATCCGCATTATTGGTCACCTACCCTCAAATCACCTCATTGTTTGCCGGTGCACTCACACCAAATTCGAGTTGGGCCTATGAGGACACGAACATCTACGCACTCCAAGACGACCTCGGTTTGACCGGACAGGGAATTCTAGTCTGCATCGTAGATACGGGCATTGAAATGACACACCCAGACCTTGAAGATGCCAATCTGGTCAGTTATCGTGATTTTGTCAATGGAGACGATCATATCATCCAGGACAGAGGTAACGACCGTCATGGAACCATGATGGCCGGCATTCTGGTCTCACACGGACAATATCCAGGTGCAGCCCCTAACGTGGGTTTGGTCGTTGCAGCGGCATTGAATTCTGAAGGCAGCACTCAATCCGAATCAACGGTCTCAGATGCGATTGAATGGTGTTGGAATGACATGGGTGTCGACATCATCTCACTTTCATTGGGAGGTGACCCCGATCCGGAGAACCCACTTGGGTCACAAACAGCGGATGCGGTGAGTGATGCCCTAGATCACGGAGTCTTTGTTGTAGCTGCAGCTGGCAATTCAGGTGGTGCTGGTTCCGGGGTGACTGATGTATCAGTGCCAGCCAATGTGGACGGTGTCATCGCGGTAGGTGCTGTGGATAACGAGGGGTCGTTGTGGGGGCGTACAGCAACCGGATCCAATACTGAAGGTGCAGATGGTAATTTGCGCGAAGAACCGAACCAGAAACCAGAGGTTTCAGCACCCGGCGTCGGCATAATATCCACATCAGATTCGAGTCAGTCCATCCCATATTCAGCCAGTAGTGGAACCAGTGACGCCACTGTATTTGTGACGGGGGCTTTGGCATTGATTCTAGAGCGCCACGGAGATGCTCTACCTAGTAGCAATTCAACACGAGCTGCAATCACTCTGGTCAAACAAGCTCTGGCCGATTCTTGTCAACCCCACGCCCTTCAGGGGGAGGGTCATCACCCTCGATGGGGCTATGGAATCCTTGATGCCACAGCGTGGGAGCGAGCAGTTGCCGATAGAATCGCATCTCATGGCGATACTTAAGTTAAAATTTGATACTAATTAGCGATATTATTGATTAGATTTGATATTTTTATGGTGTAAAACGTACTGCCGCGGCGTCGCGGCTGTTATAGCCCTTGCAACTGTCCCAGACTTGCAACTTGGAGTGAACCCCATGAACGAGACACACCGAAATAAGAGCCTATTTTTGTCATTCTTGATGCTCACAAGCGTCATGATTGGCCTAGTTGGACTGATGCCAACAGCAATGGCGACCAATGAAACATCAAGCGGAACGATTGTCGGAAACGTTGACGGAGTAGAGGTTTGGACTGGCAGCCACACCGTCACCGGCGACATCATAGTTCCAACAGGCAAGGTACTGATTATTCAACCGGGAACAACTGTGACATTGTCTAATGGCACATCCATTGATGTACGTGGTGGATTGTGTGCAGGAGACGTTTCCTGTGGCGCTAATGGTATGGCAAGCAACAGTTCTCGCATCACATTCAATTGGCAGGATCCATCAAATGCATCTGCAACCGGCAGTTGTTATGGTATATTCAGTGGTAATCACTACAATCAAGACCCATCATGTAACGAGGGAATTCTTCTGCGCAGCACGGTCGACATAGGTGCGACCAAACTGAACCATGTGTCGATTACCAATGCGTACGGCATCCCTCGTTGGGTATCTGAAATCTCAGAAGTTCGATACGGTGCCCTTGTCGCAGAGGGTGCAAGTCCTACCATGACTGCACTGAAATTCGAAGGGGTGAATACAACCAGTCTACTCATTCTTGACTTGGCCCGTCCTGACATCGTCGGTGGGGAATTCACAGTGGGCGATGACGCAACTTCACTGGTTGGTTCGGCCATCCAAGCATATGGTGCAGGGAGTGCGATTCAACCTCTTTCCATACTTTCTCCTTTGTTCACGGGTACAGCCAACGGTTGTGGGCAGAGTGAAGACGGTCGCCACGTTCTCTGGGTTGAAGAATCCTATGTTGATATCCAATATGCAGTGGTTGCAAGTGGGGATTATGGAATCCGTCTGGATGATTCAGCGGGTTCGGTGACCTCATCTACGATTGACACTACGTGCAATGGTATCGACGTCAACAACAAGAAAACTGCTGGAAACAACATTGCCTACAAGTTGACTGTAGCCAACAACAAGATTACCACTGCAGACAAAAGTCCTCTGACAGCATTCAACAATGCCTGGGTGGATTTCAACAATAATGTCCTCGAAGGTGCATCGGAGGGTTCCGGGGTCCAAGTTGAGAAGAGTCGGGTGAATATTAACGGTGGTTCAATCGGGCCAATCGGTGGTTGGAACGGAATATGGTCAATAGGTGAGAGTGATGTTCGAGTTGAAAATGTGACATTCCAAGGTATCGCGCAAGAACCCCTAGTGGCTGGGCAATTCCCTTGGGGGAACGAAGGTTGGAAACCTTTGACTGAAAATCGGATGTATGTCGCGAATTCAGTGATAACATCGTCACCAACGGGTTGTACTAGCGACAAGTTATGGGGAGGGGATTTTCCTTGCCCTGGGATTCATGCGTACGGTGCCTCTGTTACACTGATGAATAATCAGTTTGACATTGGAGGTGGAGGTGATGGAATTCGTGCCGCTGCCTCAATTTTGGATGTCAGAAATAACGAATTCAATGTTTCAGGAACCGGTGCTATGATCAAGCATGTTGATACAGGAGTTGCAAATGATGTTGAGTACGGTAGCCTAGGTTTCTTTTCACAAAACTCCTGGATGGGGGTGGGTCAAACCTACAACATTAGCAAGAGCAGCATAACTGTCCAGTCCGAGAATCTCCCAATCCCCAATCAGGGCGCGAACACAACCAATCCCACAACGCTGAGGTGGGAGGGTAGAGAATCCTGTCCCGGATGCTCCGACACAACTGGTGGTGATTGGGCCACACAAGTTTTGGTCCCTGAAACCAAAATGTGGCCACCGCAGTATTTCCCATTAGCTCTTGATATGACGAATAATTCAACTGTTTTCACATACTCAAATCTAACTGGATTGGACACCTCCAACATCTACATTGACACCTCACCATCAAAGTGGGCAGTTCAAGTCAGAAAGGCCGAGATTGTCAAATTCCGCACCATTGTCGAAGGTGTTCGAGTCGGTGGTGCAACCGTACTCATCGAAGACAGTCATGGTGGTGATTTGTACAGTTTGACAACCGATAGCCAGGGATGGACTCCAGAAGTATCTCTTGCTAGTGATTTCCATCTCGACATGACAGGTGGTGGGCCCGGAGGCATTCACCCCGATCGCTACGCTGATGATGAAGGTGAGAATTCCTGTAGTGACGGCATGGACAATGATGGTGACCTCATCTATGATGGTGATGACCCCGATTGTCAAGCTGGACCCAGCAGCCGCGAATTGTCGCTGTACTACATTTCCGCGTACAAGTTTGGAAAGGGCTACAAGAAATACAGCCTAACTATGACCAGTCAGACTGGTGTATTGACCGAAATTGTCTCATTGGAGAATATGGCGCCTAGCATCACTGTGAGTCAGAACGATGGACATTCATTCAAGCGCTCGGTGAACTTCACTGGAACCGCACATGATGGCACATGGGCTGGAATCTATGCTTCGGATGAATTAGCTCGCTGGGACCAACAGGGCGCGGTCGATCAGGTTCAGGTCAAGGATCCCTTCACCAGCGATTGGATTGACATGCGATTAGCAGTTGACGACAGCAATTCTGATGGTGAAGTAACCTACAACAACCATCCTTACAGTCACTGGTATTTCGAGTATGATATGAGCGATCAACCCGAAGGAGACTATACCTTTGAATTCCGTTCATATGATGGCGTTACAGAATCGCAAATCGTCACACGGACGGTGAAACTGAACACTGAGCCACCAACCATTTGGGTCGACGGTCCAGCATCTGGTACTGTTATCGATGATGGAATCGTTCACTTCACGGGTCGTGCTTCAGATGCCTACAGTGGTATTTTCGGCAGTGACATCCAACGAATCTGGTTTGAAGTCGATGGACCTATCAATGCCAATGGAGATCCCTACTACAACAAGTTCGACAAACCCGGTGGTACCGCTTGGTCTGCAGATTGGACCGTTGGACACCTTCTTTCAGGAACATACACCGTGAACGTCTGGGCCAGTGATTCTGCTTTCTGCACGAACTCTGCTGATGAATGTACTCCGGTCGTACTGATACTTGAGGTCGACAATGACAACGCAATTCCTGTGGTTCAACTTCTTACACCGTTCGATTTACAGACTATTACGGCGAGTGAAGATACTCTACTGAGTGGTGTCGCGCGTGATACGGATGGAACGGTCACAAAGGTGGAGATTGTCATCAAGGACCCCCAGGCAGGTTTCCTTGAAATGCCGGAAGGTCCGCATTCGTTAGTGCAAGATATTGCGGCGAATGGTGGATGGGCGACCACATGGGATACAACCAATTTGGTCCACAATTACCACTACATAATCGAAGTTAGTTCGTTTGACGGATTCCAGTACAGTGAGGCTGCATCGATTGAAATTATCATCGATAATCCTCCCAATCAAGATAACACACGGCCCACATTCAATTCGACATCGTGGCCCGATTCGGCAACTATCTTCTGTGAAGAGACTGGCGCCTCTCAGAACCGATGTGGCAATGGTTATTTCATCGATTTGACCCAATTCTTCTCTGATATAGATACAGGTGATAGCTTGTCTTACTACGTGTATGACAACCCTGACATGTTTGAGGATGATTACCATGCCGAAGTCGTCTTAATCAGCGGAGATGGAATTGCCAATTACAATCCAATGTCAATGTCGTTTTACGAACCCGATATGGCCGATTGGTCCCTGGCCGGTGTTGTTTTCGAAGTTCGAGATAATGCTGATAGCAGAGTTTACTCCGCTCCTCTCGATTTAGATGTCGTCGGTGTATCGTTTACCTCGGAATGTGACGGAATCATGGTTGGAGGTGAAGAATTCGTCTCTGGTTGTGATGGCCAAATCAGTCAATCTGATACCCTAATCTACCGCGGAAACGGACGACCCACAGTCAGTGTGATTGGAGAGACAGGAGCCGGCTTGCGTCTTGGTAGCACTGCTGTCGGTGAAGATGGCACGTGGATGATGGAGGTTCCTGGTAATCGTTTGGACAAAGGTAGCAACACCGTCGTCTTTGAATATGGTAGCATTGGGCAACCATTGAATGAGGATTCCGAAATCGTCGTAGAAGGCGACATCGATGGGGGTTCAGGCATATTCATGTGGATACTGATGATTGTTGGTGCTCTGGTTGTTCTCGGAGTATTGGGTGCAGTGTTCGTCTTCTTCTTCGTGGAATTCGAAGATGAGTATGATGAGAGCATTGATGAGGCCTCAACTGAAGAGGCCGATCCGTATGCATGGGCCAAGGAACGTCAGCAACAAGATGCTGCTGTTACCGAAGTCGAACCGGTGGCTCAGCCTGCCGTTCAACAGGTAGCCACTCCGGCTGTTTCCGGTTACCCTGGTTGGAAGTGGGACGCAGAGCAGAACAAGTGGATTCCTGACAATGAGTGATGGGTGACAGTCCGAACTTGGGCATTGGGTCAGGTTGGGGGTGTTCACATCAGTATCAAAAAGGGACACGCGTCCATCGATATGGAGTGGTTAGCATGAATCATCCTCGACCCGGAGTTCAGGAGCGCATCATGCTGCATCTCCGTGACTATGCTGATTACACCGATTCTGTTGAGGTTCCATTTGCACTTTCACAGATGGGAATCGCCAATGCGGTTGCCATTGCGCGTAGCAATGTACCTCGTGCAATTGCCGGATTGAAGGATGCAAATCATTTGATTGAGCGGCAAGCTCACGTTGCTGGAGTTAGTAGGAAACGCAAGGCGTATTTCCTCACTGATTCGGGAATGGTTCAAGCAGAAGAAACATGGAAGCGTCTTTCTGAGCATCCAATCCGTCTTGTCGACAAAGATGGTGCTACACACACAACCACACTGTCTGGTTCAATTGATATTGCGACATTCCCCCTTCGGGCCGTGGATGTTCTTCGATACATGGACGATTTGGGGATGCTGGATCTACGCACTCTTAACGAAGAATTGATTCAGCGTGATTTAGACAAGCACGTCGAGAAACAACTCGTCATATCTTTGGGTGATTTACCGCGCACCCGATCCTTCTTTGGTCGTGAAACTGAACTCGACAATTTCTGTGCACTTATCGATGCGCGTTCCTCCTGTCTGTTGGTTCCTGGCATCGCTGGAATCGGAAAAACAGCACTCGCAGGGAAGGTCATCGAGCAATACACACATCGCCGAAATTTGCTCTACCATCGTTGCCAGGATTGGGAAGGCAGCCGTGCATTCTTGGAAGCTTGTGCTGAATGGTTGTCGACCATCGGTGATGATGATTTATCCGACTATATCCATGCCACAGCAGTCCCACAATCTTCCGTAGTAGTCAACCTCATCATCGGTGCCCTGGAAGAAATTCCATCACTAATCGTCATCGATGATTTGCACAAGGTGAATGACGAGGCACTGTACGCCATCATTCGTGGTTTGTCTCAGCGTATGGAGGATGTCCAAGAATGTGGTTTGGTGATGTTCAGTCGTTCGTTCCGATCCGTTGTTCCTCTGAAGGATGCAGAAGGCAACATTTCGACACTGGTACTACCATTGGAAGGATTGGACCAATCTGCAAGTCGACATTTGCTCACGTCGATGCCTAACATCGATATGTCGGCCTTCCTTCACATTTACACACTCTCTCGAGGCCACCCCCTAATTCTCCAACTGATCAATCGTGGTTCGGTTGGTTCAACCTTCCACGACTCATTGGAAACTTTCGTTGAGGAGGAGATTTTCAGTCGACTTTCCGGTGCCGAAAAGCGCGTTCTTGGTGCCATCGCAATCTATCGAGAGCCGATGCCATTAGAGGCACTTTCCAATCATGAGATTGAGACTGATTTACTAGATGACCTCGTCGAAAAGGGATTGGCGCGTCAAGTCGATAGCGAAAATTATGACGTTCACGATTTGGTTCGTGAATTCTTGCTTCGAACCTTTGACGATACGACAGCAACCACTCTACACGGAGCAGCATGCAATTGGTACCGCGTGCGCCGTGATGCACCAGAACAACAGTTGGAATACATCTACCATCTTGTGAATTCTGGCGATTCGGATTCGTTAGGGGGGGTTCTTGATGAAAACGGTCGCTCTCTGGTTCGCAGTGGACACATGGAATTGCTACCACTTCTTATGGAACTTGAAGATTCACAATTTGAACCGGGTACATGGGCGACTGTCCTTGAGATGCGAGGCGACATCCTGTCCCTCCAAGGCCGATGGGATGATGCTGAAGCCGAATACGAAGCGGCCCTACCGTTAGCGGAAAAACAGAAGATGCGTGAAATGCAAGGGCGATTATTGTCTAGTAAAGCAGATTTGGCCTTGCAGCGTGGGAAACCTGATGCTGCGTTAGAGTTGCATCGGCAGGCCCTTGAATTGTTCATCGATAATGGAGATGCCAAAGGCGCAGCCCGTACGTACAACAACATGGGGTACATTTTCCGTCATCGCAAGGATACCAAGCGTGCCCTAGAGGTCTATGGCAACGTCGAGGAACTGCTTGAAGCGGAATCGGATCCTGAACTACTTGACGTCCGCATCAAGTTGGCCTCAGCATTCCTAGAAATGGGGGAGATTGACCGTGCACGTGAGCACGCCTTGTCCTCATACGAAGAAACAGAGAACTCAGAAAACATCGGCCTGCACGCTCGTTCTCGTGCCGTACTAGGTCGGTTTTATGCTCGAACAGGTGATGCTGAACTTGCCCTTCATCACTACTCAGAAGCGTTGGAACAGATGGCAGAAGAGACAGACCAGCGCAGCGCCGTTGAAATCACCATTCTGTTAGGCGAGGCGCTTTCTGACGCTGGACGCCCTGAAGAGGCAGTTGAGCATTATCTGGATGGTTTGGTCATGGCTGAAGCCAACGATTTCCGCCCGCTCATAGGCGAATTGTTGGCACGCCTAGGTGCGGCCGCTCCTGAGAAGTCTGAACGAATGAATTACCTTCAACGCGCCTTGACTGTTTTCCGTGAACTAGGAGCTGGTGGGCGTATGCGCGATGTACAAGGCCAGATGCATCGCGCCATCATGGGCAGCCCTTAGAATCCAGGTTGCTCGACTTGAATAGTCACTTGCCCTGAATCCAAAACCACCCAGATTGTTTCGACACCTGCGAGATTGATGACTCCTGAATGATTGGTCGCAGCAGCCCCCGAAATAGGCTGACTTGTACGATATACCTGCGCTCCATCTGAAAGGTGTACAGCATCATCAGTCAACCACATCTCAAGATTGAGTCCGATTGCCGATGACAAATGCAGTTCTACAGGTTCAGCATAACGCGCACCCCCATCTAATCGTGCCGCTTCATCAGCTCGTTCAACAGCGGCACCCACTGAGAGGAGATTTTCTTCTAATGCTTCTTCAGTCCAGCGATTTTGTGTGGCAACTTCGAGATCCCATACCCAGATTGAAAATGTAGAAAGGAACATTAGTCCAAGCAGGAATGTGAAAACATAACCAATCTCTGTGGCCGCTGCCGTCTCGTCCTCCACAAAATTACGAGCCATCATTAGGAACCTCCAAGGGCGGTTTGGCTGGTCAGACAGGCCACTTGAAGATTGAACAGTACAGATTCTCCTCCCGCATGATACACGACTTCCGGCATCGTAGGCGATGTTTGTACCCATCCAACGTAATCGGTCAACCTCTCCAATTGACCCGGGAAGGCCAACCAATCAGACGAATATTCAACCTCGGCTGCGCTTTCAGTTGCGATTGCAACTGCATATGGTCCATCCCATCCACGACGTACTTGATGTGCATTCATTGACACAACTTGTTCGCGAACATCTAGGGTCAGTGTGAGATCAAGTTCAGTTGAACCTCCAACTGAATTCATGGTTGGCATGGCTACGGGAACGGTCGCAGCGAGTCGCGGCCCAGGACCCTCACGTGAAGGAGGTGGGACCAGAACATCAGCATTGTATTCTGGATGATTTGTGCCGACAAAACCACCTCTAGTTAGGATTTGAAGGTCGGAAACACTGGAATCGAAAGTATATGTCAGGCGTGGTAGATGAAGCGCCCATGCCGAACCTAGTGTGGCATGCGTTTCATCACCAACAGCACCACGAATGGAGAGTTGTAAGCCAAAAAAATGCGTCCCATCTTGCCAAGCGTTTCGAATATCACTGGCCTTCCAATTATCCACAGATGTCCATGGGAGATCAATCTGTATCCAACCAGACGCCCGAATTCCAACGGTGACACAACGTTCCGCACCATCTTCCAGAATTTCGGTTGAACCACTGTCACCAGTGGAGGTATAGGTTCGCATAATACCGACACTAGTTTCCAGTGAAATCGTGCCGATATGGGTGTTGTTCAACGTCACCACAGTTGCCGGTTGGCTGTGATTAGTTTGGCCATTGGAATTGCTTGTTGACCACGACACCATAGGTGCAGCAGATTGCAGAATAAGTTCGGTCGACCCCAGTGCGGGGGCCTCAGCATTCCCTCCACTGGTTGGGGCTTCAAACTTCCAATTCGAACCCGATAACCGCCCCGTATCCGTTGCCGGCGTCAGCGACAAACTCCCTGGCCGCCAACCGGCCGCATGGGTGGCAGTATTGCCTACAGTTTGTGTATCCAAGATCCATTCCACATGGATTGGGTCGCCTCCTTCAATCCAAGATAGTTGATTTGCATCCCATGGGATTCGAATGTTGGAATAACTACTGATTGCGTAGTACAAATTGCCTATTTTTGCTGTAGTTGGCACGCCGTTCGGGTTGTGAATCAGTAAGGATCCATCCATTGCAGGTGGCCGGAAATGTATCCCTGTCCACGAACCAGTGCTGTCAGGCCACGAAATCGCTCCAGGTCCACTCCCATCGAGTTCCACAGCATCCCCCCAATGGAGAACTAAGCGTGCGTTGCTGGATGTTCGAATGACTAGTTGTTCTGCCTGTGAAACCGTAATCTCTCCTTGCCATGTGTGAATCGTGCCACTTTCATCTGAAGGCAATTGTGTGACTGACACTGATGATGATGCCCCAGTACCTTCTGTTTCTCCAACCTCCCATTCAAGTGTAAATGGCGAATCAGATTCAAGGTAAACAGAATGAGTGTTTGCAATCAACGGTATGGTCCAACTCCGTCCCTCATCTGAACCTGGTGATGGTTGATCTGGAGTGGCGAGGAAAGCGCCGCCCGCTCCTCGCCACATGACGACTCGCAGAGGCATCTCACTGTGAATCCACGCCTCACCATCTGTGGCACTAAGCCCAGCCTGTGTCCATACCTCATCTGTGGCAATGATTTGCTGTATAACAGCCTCATCATGTTCAAAACTCAGTTCATTTGCACCGAGCAAAGTCGTCAGCGCATTGAGTGGTGTGGCTGAAATTGCCCCATCAAGTATGGGAATTCGGTAATGATTCAACGATTCTGCTGAAGCATGTAGATTCGTCGCACAGATACTTTCAATGCGATGTTCCGCATGCTTTATTCGCATCGAATCGTCGAGGTCAAGTACGCCCTCCAATCGCAATGTACTGTCAGGCTGGTGAGTAGCACTGTACCATGTTCCACCTTCCAATAGTTGCCATCCCAATGTCCCAGTATGCGGTCGAATGGTCATTCTAGCCGCATCCCCCGGTGTGCCTGATTCACTCAACCGCTCGGTCTCAGATGCTAGATCTTTCATCTGACCTACCATGTTTTCTCGTTCTACAGCACCGTGCAATTCGTCGATGACGGGCATCACCGTCACCATCATTCCAGAGATGATTGAAATCACTCCTGCGAAGAGCAACACGGTAGCAATCGCTGCCGAAACGGCCTCCTCCTCACGTTCGCGCCTAATCATTGTACCACAACCTGTTGGAGGATGACATCCAGATGGAAATCACTTGTTGTGGGGTGAAGGGTCAATCCCTCTACCCCCGAGAGTCTACCATCGGGTCCAAAGCCGATATACTCACTGGAATCTCCTGTTGCACGATGGAGGTCGTATGAATCGGTCCACTGACGCAGGTATCTCGATTCTGGATTGTCCAATCCGGTGAATTCAGGTAGTAGTTTCAGATTTCGGGCTTGTTCGTTGAAGAAGGCAATCACACCTCGGCTTTCCAAATCCAACGATGCATCGGTGTTTCGCTGCATTCCTTCGATGTCGACATCGATTAGCACGAGACTGACGCGCAGACCGCCATCCAATGTCTGATCATGATGAAGTCGAGGGTAACTGCGAACATCGATTGGTTGATTCGGAAGTTGCTCGATTCGAGCCCCGTTGACGAGATTGATTTCAAAAGTCCCTTCTGTGAGTGGGGTTCGTAGTTGAATCCCATCCAACGGAGTTTGAATCCAACGATGGATGGTTTGATTCATGTCATTCAAGACATCAACCGTCATCCACTCTTGCATACTCAGATTCGTCGCGAGTTCTCCTTGCCCCTCGCTTAAGTCCCATTGTTCGGAACCGATACTAGTTTGGATGGCAACTGAAGAAGCCGTCCCATTCAATGAATTTACGTGGATGATGCCATTGACGAGGGAAACTGACACCCGATCATGGCCGACAAGATCGGCACTGATTTGCCAAATCTCTGCATTTCGAAGCGGTTCTATTGTGTCAAAGATGTGTTGACTGTTAACCACAATCCCCGTTCCAGACGGCGATTCCGCGACCACTAACAAACGATCATTGAATTGCGTTGCAGCAACACTTCCCGCCGCCCAATCCCTGTTGTCTGTCAAATCTTCCATGAAGGGTTGCATGACGACAATTACACCCGACATTGTCGAGATGACCATAGCCAACAACATCGTCACACCCATGATTTCTGAAACCGCCCGCTCATCTGCCGATTGCCAGGTGGCGGCGGAGGGGCGCATAGACCGAGATACCGCCGTATGTTCTTAGCCATTCTCATTTCACCTCATACTGAGGTGAAGATTTCAACGTGACAGAATCTCTGCTTCAGCCTGTCCGAGCCAGTGGCTGAATTCTGGCCCATTCTGCGTTGAGATTCGAAGGTCACCTGACCATTTTTCATTCCGAAACAACACTTCGCTTTCGGCGAGATGTGGAGCATTGTTTTTCTCGGAGAGATGACACAGAACTACACTTTTTGTTTGTGGGCCTAATATTTCAGCTAACAAGTCCGCAGTCTGACGATTGGAAAGGTGTCCGCCTCGGCCAGATATTCGTGCTTTGAGTTGTGCAGGATACGGCCCTAGAGTCAACCTTTTTGCATCATAATTTGACTCGATTGAGATGTGTGCGCAACCCTTGAGATGTTGAATCAACTCCTCGGTCGGTTCACCCAAATCTGTCACTACTGCAGCCCGACCATTTGAGCCTGAATTGATGATGAATCCGACGTTATCCGCACCATCGTGTGGAATTGGCACAGGCAGCATCGACAAATCTGGCGAAACCTGCATGCGTTCAAGGGCTTCAAAGATGCGGCATTGATTGATTGGATCCAATCCAAGTTTCGAACATGTTGTGAAGTTGGCGAACAATTGTGCGCCATGACGTTTTTGGAAAATCCGGGCGCCTTGGACATGATCTGAGTGGTGGTGACTGAGAAGGATGGCATCAATTGACTTTGGATCAACTCCAATTCGTGCCAAACGATGCTCCATCTGGCGCCCGCTGAATCCGCAATCGATGAGCACTTTCGACTCCTCTGTTTGCAGCAGCGTCGCATTGCCGCGACTCCCCGAACCAAGGTGCGTAATCTCGAGTGTCATCTCAACCTTAGGGACGGTCGACCGTACACCCCTTGAATGAAGCGCTTCACGACGGAATAAGAAGGCCATTTCAGATGCCATTGAAAAACGCCGAACGGTAATTTTTTTCGTTATGATATTATCTATTTCACAGTCAATTATCCAATTATTTCGATAGAAATACCCGACATTCCGTCCGAACGACGCTCCATCAGCATCATAAGCGTGAGAGCGGGGATGTGGCTGTGGGTATAACCCACAGGTGAGCCCATGCGTCGAAAGCAAACCGCGCTCTTGATTACTCTCCTCATTCTTGGCTCGATGATGTTCGTCAGTCAAATTCGTCCCAGTAGTCCGGTTCAATCGGTTCATCCTGGCGATACTACAGGTGAAGGCCCCCCTATTACAGACCGAGATAAGGATGGAATGCCTGATCTTCACGAGGAAGCTTTCAGTGAATCCGTGTTTCTGGATTTAGGAGATCGTTCCCGAACGATTCCAGGTTTAGATCCGGATAACGGAACGGACAATCAGAGTGATCACGATTATGATGGCCTGACAGCGTTGATGGAATATTGTTGGCCTTACAGTTTGGATTCATGTTTCACCAACAATCGGACTGGCCTTCCAGGCAAACCTTCCGAAATTTCTGAAACTGGTTTGCGCTGGTATCTCGACCCGCGTTCTAGTGACACCGATGGTGATGGTTTGCCCGATGGATTTGAGGTTGCGATGTGTATGTCAAAAACCGGATATGAAAACGTTTCACACGTATGGAATTGTAATGCATTCGACCCTCTGAACAGCAGTGATGGTTTGATTGACAGTGACAGATGTAGAGATCTCACATTAGGCTGTGGTGATGGCTTCGATGTCGACCGAGATGGTATGATTGAACCGCACGAGTACTATACGAATGCCGAGGAATATCTATACGGCGCACCTGAAAATTGGGTTACTGAATTCGATGGTCTCCGGTGTTCGGGGGATCCGGGTGACATTCCACCTCTGGTCGACCCTTGCCGTACAGAAGAGACGCGGCCGACAGGTGAATCTGGCTGGCTTGGCACTGATCCTCTTGACAATGATTCTGACTATTATCGCTGGGTCGGTAATCCAGGTCAAGCACTGGGTCAGACTCAGAAAGGCGATGGCATCGTTGATGGATGGGAGATTTACTTCCAACTGGATCCTCTCAACAGCAGTGACGCACTGATTGACAGTGATTCGGATGGCTGGGACCTCAATCGAGATGGCGCCACATCTCCAGACACCTCAAGTTCAACTATGGATTTAGGGGAGGTATTCAGTAATCTAGAGGAGTACACCGTCTATCGTGATGATGGCAATTGGGTAACGGCTGGCGTCAAACACGCCCCTATCGGGGTTGCGGGTCAAACGGTGACCACATTTGATCAAGGCACAACACCTAGTTTATTGCATCATAATGCACATTCAATCTTCTCGGATGATAGCCACGGACTAATCTATGCAGGAACCATGCGCGGCGTCACCGTCATGAACCCTTCAATGAATTCTTCCAATCACTTTGAGTTGCCTTCGGGAATCGATTTACTCGATTTGTATATGTGGTCAGAAGGCGGTGATGATGGTGTTCTTCTTTTGTCTACGACTTCGGGTCTCATGACCCTTGCCCTAGATGTCGATGGTCAAATCTCATCCGTGGTCGATGACATTGAAACTGAAGCCATGAATCTGATGGTACCTATTCAGACCGGTAGTGGTGGGCAAGCCCTTCTGCTCGGCTTTGGTGCGGACCAGAGCGTTTGGCGAGTCACCCTTGATTCACAAGGTCTCATCAGTTCTCCGTCCACAGTCGTACAACTTACGGCAGCCCTTCAACAGCAAGAGAATACGACTGTAGAGACTGCGGTACATGTTGTTCTACCCGGTGAAGGCCCCCGTCTCTTTGTGGGAACTGATCGAGGCTTGCTGATGGCCAACAGTTCCGATTTCGTTGGCGGTTTCGAGTCGACTTGGATTTTTGATATCAGCAATGCCGAAGATTTCGTGATGCCAGCCGATGCCATCGATTCATCCTTGGCCGCTCGCGTACAGGCGCTATTTGTCGACGGTCCTCGTGATGCCAACGGAGATATCACCAGTCCACAGACCCTATGGGTCGGGACCAGAGGTGGTGTCCACCAATTCGATCTGATTGTTGGCCCATCGACCCCACTCGGTGCATTTTCGTATGATCGTATGTTCAACGAAGAAGAATTCACCGCCAATGATGTTCATTCAATATTACCGCTAGGTGACGAGGTGATTATTGGTTCTCAGTGGGGTTCTTGGGCTCTTGATGCAGACCACACTCGTTCTTCTGGAGTGGAGCCCGACCATACTAGAATTCCCGGGCGCATTGTCGACATGACGGTGTTGGATATCGACGGCCAACCATTCTTATTCGCAGCATTAGATCCAGGTGTCTACGCCAACATGGTTCTAATCGATCCATTATCGAATGATTCCGATGCGGATGGAATGCCGGATGGTTGGGAATTCATCTTTGGATTGGACCCTACAAATCCCTTTGATCGCGATGATGATCCAGATGCCGATGGCGTAAATTTAAATCCAGACGACGACGAATATTTTGACCGAAGTTGGTCCAATCTCGACGAGTTCCGCTATGTCGCGACTTCTGAGCAGGGTTGGAACAGCACTGATCCCCAATTGTCCGATACGGATGGGGACGGCTTATTCGATGGTGAGGAATATTGGGGATTCTTCCTCGAGAAGACGAATTTCACTTGCCATTACCTCAATGCTGAATATTTGTGCGATGAATCAACAGGACAAGCCGCCCGGTCAACTTACATAACCGGTTGGTCAGATTCTGGCGCTGGTGGCGGCACAGACCGCAGCCTCGATCCGACGAATATCGATACAGATCAAGATGGAATGCCGGATGGTTGGGAAATTCAATATCGCCGTTGGATTGGACAGACATTCCATGGCGGAAACGATTGGTCTCTAGATCCCACAGATCCCACAGATGCGTTTGATGATGCGGATGGCGATGGTCTGACGAATATCTGTGAATATCAATGGCAACAAATTCGCCTTTTCGTCCTTGAACAAGGTTTGTACACACACAATGAAACTGCAGAAGGGGCTGCGAGCTGGGTCGACACAGATCCGAACCTCGCTGATTCCGATGGTGATGGCCTCCCTGATGGCTGGGAAGCCCGATACACCTGTTCTTGGTCCTCTGCTCAAGAGGGATTGAATCCACTGAATGGTTCTGATGCAGGAAACAATCCTGATGGCGATGGATATGACGTGAATCACGATGGTATCTTGCAACCAGATGAGATGTTGACCAATTGGATGGAGTATTACATGTCATCCTTAATCATGCTAGGCGATGTCGACCAAAATGGCAATCCATTGCCAATAACCACATCACTGTTCAACAATTCATGGAATGGCTCGGCGACCGAGCCGTTCGGCTTCTATGTGACACAGGAAGTCATTGACGACCAACCCCTTGCTCCTCAGGGGGACCAAGGCACCAGCGATCCATTGAGTCGTGACACTGATCAAGATGGTATGCCCGATGGGTGGGAGGTGTACTTCGCTCGCTGGGATGTGTACAATGATGGTTGGACGCTAAATCCGGTTATGGAGTTGGATTCCCTTGGTGATCCTGATGGAGATGGGATGACCAATTGGGAAGAATACAATTCTATTGATTCAAATTATACCGAGTCAAATCCGGACCAATCCAGTCCTCAGTACTACGTTTTTGGTGTGGCTGGTATTGCCTCAATTCAAGTTTGGAATGAAGCCGGTTCGGTGACTCCATTTGGTGCCTTCATTACCCCTGAACAGATTGCCATTGGCGGGCGCACGTGCGACCCAAACAATCCAGACACAGATGGCGACGGTATGTATGACGGAATCGAATTACTATTCACGCAGTGGAATCAGAGTGACATGGTTTGGACCCTGAATCCGATGGTTGCAGGCGATGGTCATTATGATGCAGATCATGATGCCTTGACGGATTTACAAGAATTGAACCTGACCGTACAGAACCCTGTCAATGGCGGCTTATCGCCACCAGATGCTCCACGGATGTGGGAAGAGGCCATCGCGCAGAATGAGAATGCATTCTTGCAACGAATCAATTCTATGCTATTCGCCAAGGGTAATCGAGCAATGATTGCGGCTGAACAATATCTTGATTGGCGCAGCAGTCCGGAAATCCCGCCTCCACCTCTTTTGTCTACGATTATCGGCATCACTGACCCAACCAACAATGATTCAGACAACGATCAGATGATTGATGGCTATGAGTACTGGTTCACCGAATGGGATTTGGATGGCAATCATTGGGAAATGAACCCTCTCACTTCAGCGGACGTGGATTTCGATTCTGACAATGATTCGTGGGATTGCAACGGCGATGGGGTAATCGACGACAATGAATCCTATGACAATCTTGCTGAATATCAAGCCCGAATTTATGGTAAATTTGACCAACGTTTCACCGTTCCTCCCGAATTCGGGCTGATCAGTTACGGTCGCGATATGATGAACGCTCATCAGGAAGAGACCGGGATGACCGAATTCCAAGCACGCGGTCTTCTTTACGATCTCTTTGTCGCAAAGGATGTCATGAGCAGCGAGCGAATGTTGCGCATCAATGACGCATATTCAGACAATTGGAATTTGAGTCTTTGGGGTATCTCTGATCCAACTCACGCCGACTCTGACGGTGATTCGATGCCAGATGGTTGGGAATTCTGTTATTCCCTTTACACCGAGACTCTACCTATGAACAACTGGCGTTGGAGTTTGAATCCCGTGAATCCCCTCGATGTTGATTACGATCCTGATGCCGATGGATGGTTTGACCGCACTTCAGGTGACATACCAGCCGAGCAAGGTTCGTGGGACTCACGAACATTCAGCCCCTACGATTCAAGTCAGCAGATTTCTCCCGGAAACAGCCCCCTATTCTTTACCAATCTCCAAGAGTGGGAATTGGGGACAATCCCCATATCCAACGACACCGATGGAGATGCCATTCAGAAGGTTCGAGAAGAATCGAATGGAGTGACTACTGCGTACGATTATTCGTGGGCACTCAGTGATGGCCGCGAGGTGTACAAGTTCGGTACTAATCCCATTGACGACGATACAGATGGGGATATGCTTCCAGACTGGTGGGAGCACGACACGGGATGGAACGAATCCAATGACAATTGGTCCTCATTCCTTCACATTAAGGTTGTCTGGGAGGATTTCGGGGCAACCAAGAAACCTCTGAATGTAACCGGGATGAATTTGGCACGTCCCAACATGGAATGGACGTGGGCCACCTTCGATCCACGCGACCCCACAGATTCCACCGCAGATCCAGACAATGATGGTGGCTGGGATTGCTCGGGGCCAACCTGCATTTACATCCCGTACAACAACTTCCAGGAATTTTATGGAAATACCACCTTGGCTAGTGCCACACAGGTTCGCGGTTCACCGTTACTTTACCAAGGTGAACAAATTATGGAATGGTGGCAATTGCGTGGATATCTGTTGCAGACGGGTACGCCGAACGACATCTATGCCAATTATTTCCGCATGTATCGAATCAACACAACTGATGATCTGTATGCCAACGTACTCTACGACAACGATATCGATTACATGCTTCTCGACCCGACTGATGATGTCTCCATCTGTAGAGGTGATTGGACTGACGATTGGGAACGACGTTGGGGTAATTTCGACCGATTCCCCAACATCGGCCAAGGTGAGTATGTATGGGGTTGGTGGAACCTGGATATCGATGGAGACAACATAGCTGATGGAACGGATCCAATCAACTACGATACTGATGGCGATTGGCTGAATGATTGGTTTGAGATTGATGACGATATGGTTGATGGTGTTCGTGGAAATGGTGGTTCCCCCATCCGATACGATGATCGCACAACCACATGATTTCAACACCGGGTCACGGCCCCTAAGGGGCCTGACCCGCGGGGAAGAGTTTGAAAGGTTAGACCGACGGTCGATTCTTGCGGGGCGGGATTGTGAATACTGAAAATCGGCCCATTCTGAAGAGTGTCACGTTACTAGTATTGTTCCTGGCATCTTTGTTCGCTGCCGCCATTCAACCTCCAATTGAGCCTAATCTCAGCATTGATGGCATTGAATCGACTAGTGGCGGAGCCCGTCACCTGTACACCTTTGCTGATGGTTCATCTGAGGCCATAGCCCTCTATCAGTCCGGCACCCCTGCTCGTAACATTCAGGTGTCGATGCCACGGGGCGCTGAAGTCACAGGAGCAGAGGTGACGATTTCAGGAGCCTCAGCGACGGGTTGGAATAGCATTTCGGACACAACTCGAGCCGATTGGACAGAAGGCACCCCGCTTTTAATCGACACACGAGGAGATTCGATTACGCTGTCACTCAAGGACACTCAAAATTGGTTTGAACCCCATGATTATGATTCCCCTCCTTCGTCTGCAAACGCTTGGTATGACAACACCTCCTACTCTATTCGACAACCACATACAACCAATGTCAGCGAGACTCGTTTCAGTTCTCAACTTTCCTTGCCCTCAGGAACCACTGCAACTTACAATGGCGCAGCGTTTGTGTATCGAAACATGATTTTCGCATCGACATGGGATTCCAGTCTGCTCAAGAACACGATCAAGGTATTGTTCCCGAACAATGGAACACAGATGACGTCTGGCCCTAACAATCAGCCCGTCCGTCCTGATTTGGATATCGGAACGTGTTCGGTTCCGTCACTTGCAAGTTCTTGGCAAGCCTATGGTTGGCGAGATTGGGCCATCACCGACGATGAACGTGCATTCGGCATCCTGTCGGCGTATAGAGGCCAAAATTCTGTACAGTATCATAGAATCATCGAATGGGATATTCGCCATCCTCTGGCTTGGAAGTGTATTTCTTCCTATGATGTAAGCAGTGGAGGATATGGAGATTACACCGCCATCTCATACGACAGAACACGCGATAGTATCTGGGTAAACCATGGGATCCGGAAAACGGTTATCCAGTATGATTTCGATGGTGCAGGGGGATTTGAGCGGAACAGTACTGATTTCTACACTTATTTCATGTCGGGTGGCCAGGTTCGTGGTATGTCTGTTCACGACGATATTTTCTGGTTCCGAACATACCAAACTTGGAACTCAGATAACTTGGAGTGCTTTGCAGTCACAGGTACGCCGGGAAGCGTGCTAACCAAGCAAACCGGATCAACCACGGTTCCAGCAAATGGATATGGACTCCATTATGATGGTCAACGCTTGAATACACTGGATCACTATTCATGGACACAAGGGCAGCGCTATCGAGAATATGGCAGCGGCCTATCTTACCTGATTACCGCTCAACCAGGAACTTCAACTTGGGTTAGTGGGATCATGGAAGTCGACGAAGCTATCGTTGCTGCCAACATGGAGGTCTCTTGGACGACCAGTGCTGCCGGTGACCGTGTCGAATACTGGATTAGTGCTGATGGTGGAACGCACTGGGTCTCTGTCACAAATAATGAGACGGTCCACTTCGATTATCCTGGAACTGAACTGAAATGGAAAGTACAGTTGGTTGGAACGACCGCCGTATCATGGTGGGTTTCCATCGATTATGCTTCCGAGTATGAATCTGCAGGTGAATGGGAATCACCTACATTGTCGACGGGCACCCAAGTCGGACGAATGCGTGCTACATGGTCTACCGACGAACCTTCTGGAACCACAACTGCAGTATGGGTGTCCAACAACGAGGGTCTATCTTGGACCTCGGCTGAAAACGATGTAGAGATTGATTGGGGTACGAATGTCGGAAACAAACTGATTTACAAGATTGGTATGAACACTAGCGACTCCACAATCACACCCTCCTTAGATGAATTCACCTTGCACTACGAAGAAGGATATCCAAGTGGAGTCAGAATCGATATCGGCGATGATGGAACAGATGAATATGTTGGCACTGGTGGATTACAGGATCCGATTATTGTGACGGGCCAATCTCTTGTGGATGCTCTCAACAATGAGATTCCACAGAATGGCGAAGGTACAGTGAACATCACATTCACAATTCGTGCAGCAAGTCCTGGTCGGGTTCGTCTTTCCGATCTTGACATCACCTATCGTTATCGTACGCGGGTGATTGATGCAACCATAGATGGTGGGATGCTGGTCCCCGATGGAACCAATCGAATCCTCGTTACTCGGATTGCAATCGGTGATGATGCCACACTTCTACAACAAGTCGATTTGACTCTTCAATCCAGCCATGGTGCCGATCCAATTCTGCGTTGGCAAGTGGGTGATTCCTGTACTGAAGAATCAGATGGTGACAACATCGTCATGTTCGATGCTGGAAACTGCACCTCAGTCTCTACGGCGGAAGACCTTGTCAGTATACGCATGCCGATTCAAGCGGAGTGGAGTTGGGATGATGAATCTTCAACCGAAGTGAATATCAGTGTCACAGATGACATTGGATTGGCCGTCAATAATTACGAAACAGAGAATCTCAATCTACGTGTTGAGAATGACATACAATTGCTCGATATGATGGCTGTGGACGAGTCAGGTCGAGAATTGTTACCTTATGATTGGATGCGGGGTGGAACCAACCTCACTTTCAGTGGTACAATTGCCTTTGAAGGCACGACATTGTCACCCGAAGCGGGCCAATTCAACCTTGAGTTATCGGGGGAGAATCTGACTCAAGATGGACAGCCGATGGGTGATGGGGCAGAGATTTTCATGTTGGAAGCCAATCCCGCATACGGGCAGTACTACATGACATTCCAAACGCCCATACAATCTAGTCAAGGTGGAATGTTATTCCAATTGTCTGCGGTGTCTCTACCCAATGGTTCGAATTATGTAAATTCTAATTTCAATACTATGCGTATCGTTCTAGATGGAAATAGCCCACTGGTTATGGATGCGACACCTGAAGATGGAATCGAAGTTCACGCAGGCTCACAATCTATCAGTATCGTCGTTGAAGATTCGGTCGACCCCCCCACTGAGATCACCCTTCATTTCTGGATCGAAGCCCAAGATGATTTGAATTACAATCTCGTTCCAGATGCTGATGAGTATCGCACATCTCTACTTCGTTCTCCTGAACACCTACCTGGCGGCCTCAATATCTTTAGTGGAATTATCGATGATAGTACGAACGATCACGGGGAGAAGGTTTCGTTCTATGTCAGTGGCACAGATCAGCAAAACAATGTTCTCGCCAGAGGCGGCGGACCGGTCTGCCCTGATGTTCCCACGCCTTGCGGTATCGGTTCTCTTATCACTCCTGATTGGGATGCTGATTTGGTGACCTATTCTATCCGTGAGGAATTTTCGCCCCTCATTGAGACCGTGAATTCTACTCTATTGGGTCATGACGGTGAATCTCCCCTCCACCCCGGAACCGAGTACATCGCTCGGCTATTGATTGGGGACGGGAACGGTTGGCAAGACATCCAATCTGTTCACATATCATTGATTGAGGATTTCAGCGATGAACGTGCTTCTATCTGGGCCAATTTCACTCGACCTGAGGAAGGGCACGTCATGCATCTTGAATCAGGCAGCACTGCCGTTGCTGTTTCCAATCTCTATAGTTCATTCTCGACGGAACCAACCAACACCAGCATCCTTTACCTCGACATCCGCTTCCAACTCACATGGTGGTTCCCTGAGGAATTCGACACCAACGGCGAGACAACTTTCGTACCTATTGTCAAGGTCATCGATTGGCCATGTGATCTCAACACCGATGTCCCCTGTCACGAAGATTCTGGGGGCCTGGGTTATGATGAATGGAGCCTAGACAACGACTTGAGATTCGACATGGTCACAGGTCACTTCACAGCTACGGATTTGGCTACTGGCCGTAATTTGTACCGTCCCGGCGATGATCCCGAACTGATTGCTGCAGGGCAAGTGGTTAGGGTAGCCGGTAGAATTCTTTTCAGTGAAGATTCAACCCCTGCCCCTGAAGGTGCTTTCGATATTGTGGTAGGGGATTTGGAGCGTTCATGGTCCGCAGTACCACGGGAAGGGGGGGATTTCACTCTCGATATTCTTGTTCCAAACGTCCGAAGTGGTGGCCTCGATATGTACGCAGGACTTGAGAATCTCCCTGGATTGGCAGACGATACAACTGAACAGCAACCTCGAATTCAATTGGTGGTCGATGGGACACCTCCGGAAATTCGTTCAATCGGGCCGGATGGTGACGTTCGATTGAGTGACACCAATCAGTTACCGGTCAGTTTGCATGTGTCCGATGAACATGGCTTTGATACAGAACGTCCGGCTGAGATTCATTGGAAGATTCGGGCGGGTACAAGCGAAATTTCACGCGGCAACCAACCCTTCCAGCAAGGCACCCCAATTGGAGCCGATTGGAGTTGGGAAGGTCTCATGGATTTGACTGATTCCGGCTCGATTGAATTGCTACCTGGTTACATGGTCGATGTTTGGATTACTGGTTCGGATGAAGCTGGCAATCCTTATTTGGCTGAGAATAACACTGAGAACACCCCTCTGGTTCAGTGGCGATTGATTCGTATTGGTCCAGAGATTGATCTCCGGGGGGAACATACCGAGATAACATGGACCAACCCCTCACCAATCGGGGGCGAAGTCGCTGTATTGTCTATTCATGGAGTCAATAACAATGACCAGTCGGGAGAGATTACCTTCATTCTCATAGAAGAGATGTCCACCGATCAATGGATTGAGGTTGCCGACGTTGAATCCTCCGTCACAGTTGAATCAATGGCTAATTGGTCGGCCACACTGGAGTTGCCTACCGAGTCAGTGGAAGAGAGCGAGATTCATAGATACCAACTCATTGCCCGCGACCGTCATATCGACATTGATTGGGTCTCAATCGAACCGCTGGAGATTAAACCACACACAGCACGTGATGGGGAAGCATTATCACAGCAGATTGACCAATCAAAGGGTTTGTTCGTACTATACATCATCGCCGTCGCATCACTCTGTTTTGGAGTTTCGATGTTGGTTCTTTACCGTCGTGAGAAACAGATGCAAATTGATGAAGAAGCAAGTTTGCTTGAACAATCGGAAATAATTACAATCGCTGAAAACACGGTCGCTCCTCCACCCGGATTTGACAATGCTCCACCTCCGGCTACAATTATCGTACCCACTGAATTGGAGAACATGCCACCACCCAACACTGTGGTCCCTCCTTTCAGTACCGAACAGCCGGCTCCAACGGAACCCAACATCCATCTGGACTTCAGCGACAATGTATTCTCGCAAGTGCTCCGTACCTTTGGAATCCATAATAGCACCTCATTCCTTACATTTGCCGGTCAATATGATGAGGATGGCAATGGATACTTGCGACAGAGCGAATTGGAACGAGCCGCCGACCAATATGTTGCAGGTGGCCACAATGAGATGACTGCAACCACCGGATATAATGATGAACAATTACTCGCTGGTGGTTGGACTCAAGAGCAAATTGACACCGCTCGTGCTAACGGTCAAATCTGACCATGGGGGACCGACTCATGACTGAGGATTTGCCCCGAATCCCCATACCTGATTCCCATTCAGATCGCACAGAGAAGATGGTGTTCTTGCAAGAGCAATTGGTTAATTTTTTGCGACAATATTCGATGCCATTGATCGAAGTCTCCCTTGTATTTTCAAAATACACGCGGCAACTGACTGAAGCCCTCACTTCTGAGGCTGAAACCCAAGGAGAAACATTGCCTGACATATTGGCACAACCTTGGCCATTGTTGGGTGACCCGGAGCCCTTGAATGCATCCGGTCCAGGTTTGGAAACCGTTCTTGAGAACCTAGATGATGATCGAATGGATATTCTTGATACAATTTTGCGTTCAGCTATTACAGCGACCGAAATGCCATTGGCGGACGCACTAATGCAATTGCGTCAATGGGAACACCTCACCCGCAACCAATTGGCTGAGTCCAAAGGAGCAGGTCAACTCTTTTCCCCACTTGAAATACCAGAGGATTGGTAATTAGAGCAGGAATTCCATTATTCGACGATGATTTGTAGCCTCAGAGACTGAAATCATCGCGACTCGATAAGCATCGAAGATGGACCATGCCCAGAGTACAGGCCACAGAATGAGTGTTAGTACCAAGGGGAGTTGCAGCAACATCCAATCGAATCCTTTCTGATGCTGACGGTTGAAGTGCTGTCCCAAGAACAGGAAAGGAATTGCCGCCAAGGCTCCAGCAATGAGGGGTTTGAGCGATCCCCAAGCACCTACGCCAGCTGTTAATTCATTCCAAATGAGCCGGATTGCACCGAGGGCATCTCGTATTCGCCCCGACGATGTTGGATCGACAGAACTAGCGGGTAAGGAGACCACAAGGTCCTCTTCATCATCACTCATCGCTTTGCCTCACCAGTTGCCTGCTTGTCCATCTTGTTCAATGCTATGCATCCCCTGCGTCTCTATTCTTACCATCCACCAGGTCGTTGCTCAATCTGGTTGGAACTTCCGATGACTCGATACCATTGTATGGCCACGAGGATATCCATAATCACAATCCCCCACAACACATAGTGAAATGGAATGCCTGATCGAGTGATTATACTGGTATCATCTGCAGTGAATTGAATGGCAATAATCGCGGTCAGAACCGCAGCGATGACAATGGTCCACATTCTACGTTTTCGAGCGAACATGCTCTGTTCTTCAAAGGTCTCTGGCAATACGCGCATTCCTAGGACAACTCGAAGCCAGACGGGCAACAGACGACGGAAATTGTTGAGGGATTGCGAACATATCCAAAGGCCTAACCCAGACCCGATTAGAATACCCGTTCTCATTGTTAATCCTCCATCATCCATGGCATCGAGGAGGGCGGTAATGAAGGCTGTAGCCCCAGCTGCATAGGTTAGAGCATCGGCTAGAATGAGACTTCCATCAGCACCATCGCGGCCGGATTGATCTTCAAAGCGCCCCAGACTGTCGCGATGGGCTTGAAGTTCCAATTCATCCTCGTCCATGTCCGTGTTGGCAGATGTCACACCCATAATTGCTATGTCTACCAAAGGGGTCTTTAGACCCAATGAAGGCCCAAATTTGGTTGACGGGATTCGAACCGTTCGGCCATAATGCCGAAAACCCCTCACAACAATTGGTCGAACGTCTCCTCAATACAACCCGGACACATCATTTCGTTGAGACCCCAGCTAATGCATTGGAATCTACTTCGGTTGAAATGACATTTTCAGGAATGGTACTCTCTGTCGATGAAGCGGGAAGCCGCCGGAGTGTCGAATATTTGACCGGCGTCGATGCTGTCGTTCATGTTGGTTTACATGAAAATACGGAAAAAGTACAACTTGAAATGAGTGCGTCAAATGAGAATCATTTTCGGATTGCTGATAATAGTGGTAGACAAATTTCCAAAGCATTCATCATTGAATCTGGCGATTCACAGTTACACACTACAGCTGACCGTGATACTATTGAAAGTGCCTTTTCAAGCAATGATGACGCAATCATAAGCGAAGATTGCGGTCGTTTTGTTTGCAACGAGACCTATTATCGGACATTGCACTCAATCAATGCACAGGGGTTTCAATCAAGAGGTAGGGCTTTGCCAGCCATTTTTGTCCATATCCCTTCATTCAATCATGTCTCGGAAGAAGTGCAATTAGAAATTCTGTGTGAACTGTGTGCTCACATCGTACAGACACTCTAGTCATCAGTTTGGATGGTGCTTCGGCCCTTTCCGTCAAACCATTCAGTCACACTACCGTCGGAACGCATACTCAATTCATCTCCCACAGTACGGGGTATCTCTCGTCTCCCTGGATGCCAAGTCGCTTCTTGCAACCAATCGACTAGATCTTCAGATTCGAGCATCACTTCGATAATTCCACCGATGGTTCGTTCGGTATCCAACACGAATGCAACTTTTCTCGACATTGCCGCCTGTCTGGAAATCAGGAACGATGTCGAAGTTGCTTGTAGATTCAATGACATTGCATCCAGTGCAGTGTCAAGGATACGCTGCTCTGCGAGTAATTCTAGTAGACGATCCGGAGCCAATCCCTCACAGGTGAGTTCCACCGTCTCACGAATGACTGGAAACTGTTCTTCACCTGGTACGTTTTCAATGAAAAAGTCAGGAAATATATTCTGCACGGCCTTTACACAAACACCTCCAATTTCATGTGGCATCACTCGTGTTGAAACGATGATCAGTGGCGCGTGAGTCATGGTGAACAGCCCATGTTGTTCAAAGGCGCTTATTTTCGCTTTCGGGCACGGAACCTTGACACCCCCCAGATGCTGTGCAGATTCATGGAACCAACTTCTGTGGTCGCCACGGTCATCCCCACGTGGCAGGAAGCCACCCATATCGAGCGTTGCCTTAGAAGTTTCATGGCCCAGACATATCCCTCACATCTTCACCAGATCGTGATTTTGGATGGTGGTTCTACAGATGGTACAACTGCTATTGTTGAACGCCTTGCGGAGGAGAGTGTAAGTGAAGGCGGCCCGCAAATAACGCTGATTGATAATCCCTTCAAATATGTCCCTCATGCACGAAATATTGCTCTCGAATACCTCGATTCTGGCGTTGAATTCATCCTAGAGATGATTGGTCACGCCTGGGTCCCTCCCGACCATCTTGAAGTGCGTTTATCGCGATTCCATTCGATTGAGGCTGAATTGGGCACTCGACTTGGTGGACTTGGGGCTCGGGTTCTTGAATCAGATTTACCACTCGACAATGTTGGAAATTGGATTGAAGCTTCATTGGCATGTCCACTTGGGGGGTCGGGTCAATTCGCTCGCTTCTCTAAAGACGGACCGACGAAAATCCCTCCCTTCACATTGTATCGCCGTCAGGCTGTCGAAGCAGTGGGGGGTTGGAATGAAGATTTCATCACTACTCAAGATAGTGAAATCAATCTTCGATTGATTGGAAATGACTGGCCTTTGTGGAGGACCGCGGCGACACATGTCAGAATGGCCAAGCGAACGACGTTGAAACAATGGTGGAGAATGGGTTATCGATACGGTTTCTGGCGCATGAAACATGTCATCGACGCAAAATCCCGAATGCGCATCGGCGAGTTCCTGCCGTGGATTGGTCTTGCCATTGTTGCCGGATTGGCAATAGATGGACAATCCACGTTTTTCCTGCCCAATTTCCTGTTACCCGTACTCGCCTATCTATCCGCCCTATTTGTGGTAGGGGGCTTCGAAGCTTTACGTTCAAACGATACTTCGATGATTTGGGGTGTCCCTGCCTTGCTAATCCTTATGCATACTTCATTCAGCATTGGTTTATTGGTCGGTGGATTCCGCCCAGGAAAGCCCCCCAATGACCGGGCCATGTAAGTGGTCGCCCAATAGATTCCTTGAAATCGGAGTCAGATATGGTTGAGTTATGGCGGAGCAGAAGAATCAGGTGAATTCTTGGATTCTCTTCGTTTCACCCCTCTTCGTTTTCTTGGCAATTTACAAACTTATTCCGGCGATTAAAGAACGACTGATTACCGATTGGGTCGGCATGCTCATTTATCTGATTGTGGCTGTATTAATCGGGTTAGTCTTGTTCCGAAATGCTCGCACGATTCGCGATCATGAATGGCATCGTCGTAAGCATATCAAGCTATTACAGAAGGACTACGCTGCAGAGGATAGAGGTGTTTGGTCAAAGGCTGATTTGGCCATGTCTGACCTTGAAGCCGATGCGCGGGGAATCGAATCAGGCCAAATGTCCAAAAAGGCGTTGCAACGACTTGACGGTTCCATCGCAGAGTTGACGAGTGATCGTAAGACTGCTGAAATTGAAAGTGATGATTCAGATCACAAAAATGTCGCATTGTTCACCGAATCTGAACATGTCCGACGTTCTACTGCCCGGGTCACAGGAGAAAGCGGTCCGGTTGATTCGGTCCAAGGTGTAACTCACGCGCGTGAAGAGCCGGAGAAAGGCCTGATTGGAGGTGTTCTGGACAAACTGAAGGAAAGCGCGGCGACCCAATCCACTCCCGAATCACCGGATACTCAAGAATCAGTGCCTGCAGCAGATGATTGGTATTCTCAAGAAATGCTTGGAGTAGCCACTTCAGGTCCTTCAGGTGTCACATCAACAGTTGTTGGCAACAGTTGCGGCAATTGTGGTAGCAACAATTCAGAAGCGGAATCTTATTGCGAAAATTGTGGAAACAAGCTCTGATTGTCAAACGTCGGGTTGAAGAACAGGCGTCAGAACGCGGGAATAGACGGGGACTCGTAGATGGCGGAAAAGCGCGATTACTACGAAGTTCTAGAGGTGTCTAAGGATGCCAATGAAGACGAACTAAAGAAATCCTTCCGTTCCCTTGCTAGAAAGTATCATCCAGATAAGAATCCAGATGATTCAGACGCTGAGCATTTGTTCAAGGAAGTCCAAGAGGCCTATGCCGTTTTGTCGAATCCGGAACAACGACGCCAATACGATATGTTCGGCCATGATTCTCCTAGCGGGTCACCCTTTGGCCCCGGTGGATTCCAAGGCGTCAACATCAATCTCGATGATTTATTCGGTGGTGGTTTTGAATCCGTCTTCTCCGGAATTTTCGGCGGCGGTCGATCATCCCGTGGCCGACGCGGAAATGATGTAATGCTTCGGCACAGTATTACGCTTGAGAATGTGTTCGATGAGGCCGAGATTGAAATTTCCGCCAAACTTTCGACTTCCTGTGAGTCATGTGATGGTACCGGTGCCCAAACACCCGAGGATCTCCAACGTTGCTCCACTTGTGGTGGACAAGGACGCATCATGCAACAGGTCAGAGTGGGGCCTTTTGTTCAACAAATGGTGTCTGACTGCCCTGATTGTTCTGGCGTGGGGAATACCATTAGAAAGCGCTGTACGACTTGTCGTGGCACAGGATCGGCCAGGCGTGAGCAAAACCTTCGCATCACTATCCCCCGCGGAGCTGAAGATGGCCTTCGTCTTCGACACCGTGGTAAAGGGGAACCTATCGCAAATGGTCAATCTGGGGACCTTTACATTCAGTTAGATCTCGAACCTCATGCTTGGTTTGAGCGAGACGGCCCAGATTTGATTATGGCCCTCCCCCTTGGTTATCCAGAGATGATGTTGGGCACACAAGTAGAGTTGCCACATATCGATGGCAAATCTTTGGTTATCGAAGTACCTGCAGGGGCCAAGCCGAGTGAAACTCTGCTTGTCCCGGGGAGAGGTATGCCCCATCGCCGTGGTCGTGGACGTGGCGATGTCACTATTCTACTGAAACTGCATGTCCCCGATAAATTCAACAAATCCATGCGCTCTACATTGGAGGCAATGCGCCCCTCATTCGGATTGCCCATTTCGGACATCGAAGATGCTGTGCGTCGTGAAGCGCAAGATCGTCGTAATTGATTACTCATCTTCCATAAGCAGTGCTCGGGCTGGAATAGCCGCCAGAGGCTTTCCTTCTACTAGTCCTGAAAGGTGCAAGTCGAGTCCAATTGCCTTTCCTTCCAATTGCAGTCTCAGAAATCTTGTGCTGCCAACCTCTAGTGTGTCTAGGAAGATTTCATCGCCGTCGTAAAGTGAATTTGGAGATACCTTGGTGATTTGCCATGAAGGTCCATCTGCTGCCTCAAAGCGAAGAGCAGCCAACTTCCATGGTGCTTGCTCCACATGAATTCCCACCAGCAAACTGCCCGGCCCCATTCGCCAAGCCTTCAGTGTGACCGAATCGGTATGGTGAGTCAATGTCGCTTCACCCATCTCGGCGACGGTTGCTTTCCACTGCACCTCTTCTAACATTTCCAAAGCACTGATGATTTCATGTTCGCTAGCATCAGTTTCGATGAGTCTGGCCAATCGTTCTCGAAGGCGCTTCAATCGCCCTCGTTCGTGAGCTTGCACCTCACCGGCCAATTTCGTCCCCCGCAAACTCCACAGAACATATCCCATCGGCGCCAGCATCAATAAGCCAATTCCAATGTAAAATGGGATGAATTCTCTCCATCTATCAACCATCTCACCTGCTTCAATGGGTGCATCATCTTCACTGGTTACATTTATTGTTTGTAGAATCAGATGATATCCGTTGTTTCCGATTGCTCCATCCATCCGACTGACCTTGACCAAGTGATACCCCGGTGTCATGTTGAGTCCGACCGTCCCGACTCCATCTGCAACATCCAGTGGAGTTAGGAATTCACCGGAGTTGTTCCATGATTGGATCTGGACCATGGAATCGTCACCCTCGATTGTCGCAATGAGTCGGTGGGTCTCCCAGATTTCGCCCTGAATGAAAATCGGATACACATCGACTGTATCTTCTTCACTGACATTCCCATCAGTTGTCCAGTGCTCATTCACAGGGATGGCCACTGCTTCGGACTGAAATCGAGTCTCATCCACTGTGTTGGGACAATCATGATGGCACAAAGCATCCCCTTTGGATAGGATGGTTTTGTTCAACGACCACATTCCTGTGACTCCGTCAGTTCTAGCCCATATTGATAATTCATATTTCTCGTATCGTGAATCCACCTCTGGTGTGTGCAAGGTCATGGCCGTAACATTGTCGTCGAAATCAAGTTCAGTCACCACTCCACTGGGCATGTGAGTCATGTATCCGAAGAATTCAGTCATTTCGCTGCCAAACCATTGAATCTTGATGTCAGCATTTCCTCCGGTAGAAAAGTAGGAATGATCGCCTACAGAGTCCGATTCATGGATGTATCCAGATGCAGTCAAGTTCCCTAAGTCAACATCCTCATCTGCAGAATTAGAATGGACATATATTTGATAGGAGTTTGGACTTGTGAAAATGGTATTGGATATCTCAATCCACATAGCATTCCCAGTTCCACTGAGCAGGAAAGTCATGGAGTCACCTTCTTCTTCACCGAGTATCGCACCGTCTTCACGAACCGTGATTTTTAGCGGTTCGTCTGAGGATACTAATTGGATGAAATGAACCGCCCCTGCATCATCATCGAGCGTAATATTATCGAGATCCTGAGGGTCACTCAATTGCCCCTCATAGATGAGCGTCGGCGTGGCATCCCCCTCCCAATCCAACACCGGTTCGTCAACCGTTCCGACACTGTCGAGATGTTCAGCTGGAATGGGTGATGCAGTAATCAGAATGAGCAACAGTGCGAGGACCACCGCACGTGTGCGCATGTGCCGGGCCTCCGGCCCGCCACCTTTAGAATCATTCAAGTCAAGTGCATTGACAGCCTCAATTCATGGAGCACAAACCATTGGCCCGAACGGTGCTTGCCCGTTGGCGCCATGCACGCATTTTTGGACTCGGTGATCGTGCTGCACCTGCGGCATTTACCCCTGGTCTGTGTTTGACATCCCATGACCCTGAAATGGGTGTAGAGATGGCCCCCTTCATAATCGAACATAACTCTGAAAAATTACCTGCCACATTGTCGATTTCAGCCAGAGGAGCATGGGCGTATCCCTTTGGAGATGGCGACGTTCCTACATACACGGCTGATGAAGGCCATACATTGCCGCCTAGTCTCCAAGAGGCCGATTCTGGACTTGGTCAGAGTACAGGCCCACTGTTGCCAGTATCATGGCAAAGATTGGTTCATGATGCAACTCTTCTTGATACCAATCTATCTCCTGAGATCATTGTTATTCAGGATGCCGTTCAACTGGCTGGACACCCCGGTAGATTAGTGCAAACCATCCACCTCATTCGTGAAAGATTTCCCGCTGCGCTTCTCTGGGCCCCAGGATTAGGAGGGCCAGACAATTGTGCGATTCTATCGTGGTTCGGCCTCGACCTGTTCGATTTGCGACGTTCACAGCAGGCTGCAGCCCATGGAATTTTGTTGTCTAGAGACGGACCTAGACACATCGATTCAACCAGCGGAGAATCATCTGATATGGAAGCCCAACTCTCTGAATGGCGAGCGTCGTTGGCTGCCACACGGTCCGCCATTCAAACCGGTACAATTCGAGAACTTGTTGAGAAGCAATCTCTCAATAGCCCTCGTCTAGTCGAACATCTTCGGCGACATGACGCTCAGTTGTCAGGTTCAGCACCACTTTCAATGCATGTAGATAAGGGCCAAAGATTACGTTGTCACAGTCCGGTGAGTCGTGCAGATCCTCTTGTTCAAGATTGGATTCATCGTATTGAGAATGAGTACATGCCTGACGAAATTCAGCGCCAAACACTGGTGTTGTTGCCGTGCTCTGCCCGCAAACCTTACTCCGCCAGTCAGAGCCATCGTTTCTTCCGCTCTGCCATTCGCAATCGTAGAATGCATCAAGTCATCGTCACCAGTCCACTCGGGCTAGTTCCTCGTGAATTGGAAGAACAGTGGCCTGCTGCCCATTATGACATTCCCGTGACTGGGGATTGGGACGATGATGAATTGGCGACCATTCGACGAATGGTGACGACATTGGTAGAGCGAGTAGGTTACAAGACCGTCATCAATCATTCTGGAATTGACTTTGAGATTGAGACGATCGATACTAGACCCGAGGGCGTGGGTGCCTCATCCAAAGCTGCCTGTGATGTTCTTAGAGAAGCCATCGAATCCATTGAAGGCGAGCCCATGCGAGAAAAGACATTCCTTCGTCACTCATTTGCATCCCTGAGCCGCTGGCAATATGGGACGGATGCTTGGATGGAAGGATTGCGCGTTGGCGGTAAGCCCCCGCGGTGGATGCTTCTGAAAGACAAACAGCAAATGGCGCAATGGCATCCTGATTCAGGGCGATTCTCATTCACCAAGTCCATTCTACCAACCCTTCGTGAAACAGGTACACTTCGAGAGATAGAAATCGGCGGAGATGAACCCTGGAAAGGCGATATTTTCCCCCATATGGTCATTTCATCACCGGAAGACCTGAAAATCGGCGAAGAAATCCTCATCATTCGTGAGGGGAAATTACTCGGTTCGGCTCGCTGCAAGGCTGCCGGGTGGGAATGGAAGTGTGGTGCAGGGCGACTCGCAAGATCCCAACATCGTCTTTAGAGCCAATGAGCCATAGTTGGGGGGTGTTAAATACCGCCCATAGGGCGGTAGGATGTATGGCCACTGCCTATCGAACGAACCACCTGAGCACCACCCTCGTCCTGCTGATGATTCTCTCAGCATTGGCGCCGATGATGGCTTCACACACTGGAATCGATGTTGTAGACGATGAAAATATCCATCCAAATGCACTCAAGCAAGCCGACCGTACTATGGATACTGGTGGCAGAGCACCTTGTTCAGCCGTACAGACTGACGGTGGAACTGCGGGAGATGCTGGAAACACCACAGCCACTGCCAAATCACAAGGTTCTGACCCCACTGTGACCAATATGGATGGTTGTGTTGACACCACTGATGATCAGGATTGGTATTCAATGCAGGTTTCTGCGAACAAAGATATCGTTGTTGTATTACGTGATTTTGGCGATGGTACAAACACAGATTTTGATTTGGTATTGGCAGATAGTACTGGTGGGAACCCACAAACTGGCGCAGGTTATGTCGATTTATCCATGACTTACGGGACAACTGAGCGTGTTGAATTCACAACCAATTCTACCACAGCAGGAATGTTTTACATCCAGGTTTGGCAATATGCAGGGGATGGGAATTACAAAGTTGACATTTGGGTGAACACCTCTGTACCCAAACCCGACCTTGCTGTGAATACAATCAGTGGTCCAGCCAGTGCAACAGCTGGTGACACTGTGAACGTGACCTATACGGTTGAGAATTACGGGCCCGGTGACACCAATTCCACCAATCCGTATGATGTTGTGTTTATTCTATCCACAGACGACACTTATGATTGGGCGGATATAATCGTGGATAGCAATGTTGCAGGACCTTATCTTACAGCAGGAACCAATTCAGTCGAGAGCGCTCAGTTAACCATCCCCACTGATATAGACAGCGACGATTATCACTGGATTGTCTGGCCAGATGGCTGGGGCAATGTCTCAGAGGCGGATGATCTAAACAACAACAATGCCAGTTCTGCCGTGACCACAATTTCGGGAATGCCTTGTCCGAATGTGGATGATGCATCAAC